>JAWSUP010000047.1:0-15673 GCA_033549405.1 Bacillota bacterium
GTCCGCATCCGGCGCAGTGGCCAGTTCGCGCAGCCAGACCAGCATCTCGCCCGGTGTCCGGTTGCTCCAGGCAAAATAGGGGATAAAAGTCAGTCTGGCCGGTTCCATCTCCGGTTTTTCATCCAGGCTGTACAGGCCGGCTTGGCGGCCATCCGCGAGCCGATATCCGTCTGCCTGCAGATCGGGTATGCCGCCGGGCCACCTGGCATCTTCCGCTTCGACAAGGCTGCTGCCGGCCGGCAAGAGCAGGCGCCACAGTTCCGGTCCGTTGTCTGCCTCTTCCAGGCAATAAACCAAAGGCCCACGCTGCAGACAGACTTTGCCGACGTTTTCCGGCACGGCCGGATGGCAGGTCACGCGCATCGGCTGCATAGTCAGTTCAAGTTCGATTTCCTGTTTCCCGTCGGGGCAGTCGATTGAGACATACCCGTTTTCCAGGGCAGGCCGGACGACTGGCCGGCCGTTCACAGCAAGCGCATATGAACGGCGCCAGCCAGGTATGCGCAGCGCCAGTCGGCAGGCAGACCCTGCTTTGCGCAGGTGAATGTTACCGTCGGCCGGATAACGCGTACTGCAGCTGCTGGTAGGGGATGATCACATCGCAGGCCAGTTTTCTGTAATAACCCCAGAATCCCCCGTCGATCGTCACGCTTTTCAGAGGCGCGCAGCGCATTGCTCTCAGGTTCAATCGGATCACTCCCCCGCATGTGTCCCGCAGCATGGCCTACCATGCCTCCGGGCATTCTCTGCACACCCATAACATCATATGTTATACTTGCTACACATGGCGTGTACAATTATAACCCGCACGCCACCGGTAAACAAGGTTAAGGATGTGAAAGAATGATCAAAGCAATAACAGACAGAGCAACGCTCAACAACGGCGTCAAGATGCCCTGGCTCGGTCTTGGCCTCTGGCAGGTTGAAAGCCCTGATGTCATCAGCTCCGCCATCCGGACCGCGCTCGATGCAGGATATGCTTCATTCGATACGGCAACCGCTTATGGCAATGAAGAGAAGATCGGCGCCGCCATAAAGCAGATCGGCGCGAAACGCGAAGACCTCTTTATCACGACTAAGCTCTGGAACCTACAACATGTAAAAGGCTGCGAAGCGTCGATCCAGGCCTGCAAAGACAGTCTCAGAATGCTGCAGCTCGACTTCATCGACCTGTACCTGATCCACTGGCCGGTCCCGGCCAAAGGGCAGTATGTCAACGCCTGGAAAGCGCTGGTCCAACTGCGGGAAGAAGGCCTGGTCCGGGCCATCGGCGTCAGCAATTTCCAGATCCATCACCTGCAGGAGATCGTGCAGGAAACCGGCGTCATCCCGGCTGTCAACCAGGTTGAGCGCCATCCCTGGCTCAACCAGAAGGAACTGATCGCCTGGTGCCGTGAAAAGGGCATCCAGATCGAAGCCTACAGCCCCCTGATGCGCGGTCACATCACGGAAGAAAAGACACTGGCGGAACTGGCTGCCCGCCATCACAAGACACCGGCCCAGATCGTCCTGCGCTGGGACCTGCAGGGCGAAGTCGTCTGCATCCCCAAATCGGTCCATGACCATCGCATCCGCGAGAATGCCGACATCTTCGACTTTGAGCTGTCCACTGAAGACATGGCCGCCATCGATACCCTGAACCGCAATCACCGGCTGCTGCCGGATCCTGACCGCATGAATTACTGCTGACCGGGCGGTGTGTTCGAATGTAAGTCAGGTGTCAGAACAGCCAGCCGCCCGATGGCAAAGCGGGTCTCTTCTGTCGGCTGGTCGGCGCCCGGCAGATCGCCAAGGTCGCCCCACTTGCCGCAGTCGTTCAAGGACTGCCAGGGCAGGACTGCCTTGCTGGCGAACAAGATGCGTTCCAGCTGCCAGACGGACGCGCTGAAAGCGGCTGACCCGCTGTACAGCAGGATCTCCCGGTCCAGGATCTGCACCGCGCACCGGTTTTTCCGGCAGTCCGCCTGCAGGTCAATGGTCAGCCAGCGACGGATACAATCCTGAACGACCGGGAAATCAACCCCGCCTGAGCGTACGGCAATCTGGCCGTCGCCGTTTATCTTTATCCTGACCGGCGCCGAGCCGTGGCGATCTTGCAGTTCGATGACAACAGACGCGCCGGGCGCGACTGTCTCGACCCTCAGGCTGAAGGACAGCCGGACCTGATCTGCAGGAGCAAACAGGCGCATGGCCCGGACGCGGTCATAGGGGTCGTGATCTCGCAGACACAGGGCTGTTTGTATCTTTTCACCGCCATCAACAGGAACAGTATCCAGGCCGGCCGATGTCCAGGCCGGCACGTACAGGTTCCAGAGGTCAAGCGCGCCTGCAACGTCACGGGAAAAATCGTCGTTGACAGGTCCGTCGACTGTACCGCGCAGGGGCACCGGCGCCTGGCAGACCCAGATGTCCTCCTTGTTGACGCTGTAGGTCAACCACATCGATGCGTCCCGCGGACGCGGGTTGCTCTCGCAGATACCCCGCACATACTGGGGGCCCAGGTTTTTCATCAAGCCCTGCCAGCGGCAGGGCGACACTTCCGGCGTCAAGGCCAGCAGCATGTCAAAGTCCGTCCCGTTATCGCCACTGACGACAGCCAGCGGCCAGCGGTGCTGGCCATCGGTGCTGGGATTGTAAACCAGCGCATAGCGTCCGTCTTCGGTCCGCTGTCCCCAGACTTTGCCGGTCGCCGTCTCGATGGAGTGGTCTGTCTGCGCCGGACTCCAGGTCTGGCCTCCGTCGACTGAGCGGGAAACCCTTGACCCTTTGAAAACGCCGATCAGCGTGCCATCCGGCAGCGTGTAATATGACAGAGCCTGTCCGGCAGGAATCCTGAAAAAGTCCTGATCCAGACGTTCTTCCTCCCACCATTGCTGGGTGGCCAGCGGATGGGCCAGCAGCTCATCGCAGGCGGCAACAAAAGCCGCATCAGGGCTGGTGCGATAATCCGGGAACAGCTCCCTGGTGTTGGTGCGGGTGAAGCCGCCAGGCGTGTTGCAGCGGATAAAGAATAGGTCGGACAAAGACAGGTCGGGATAAATCTCGCGAACGACGCGGCCGACACCATACCCGTTGTTCGGCGCCGTGTGCGGCTCCGGCGACAGGCCATAGAAGGCCGTCATGAGCAGGCGGTCGTCTGATGTCACATAAAAGGCCGCCCGCTGGTGCATGATACAGGGAGCCCTTTCAGGCAGCAGTTCTTTATGAGGTCCGCGGTATGGGCGCGTGTCGACTTCGAGCGGCGGGAAAACGACGCGCGGTTTGTCCCAGACCCTGCCGTCGGCTGATGTGACCAGGAGCGTCTGGGACAGCGGCACATGTTCGCTGACGGGATCCGACAGATATTGCAGAAAGAAGCGGTTCTGCCACCAGGCCAGCATAGGGGCATGGTTATACGTCCAGCCACAGCCATCGGGGGCGATTGCAACGTCGCGGCAGGCGCGCAGCACCTGGTAGTTCTTGACACCCGCGGCATGGCGCAAAGCGCCGTCCTGAAAGCGAATGTCGGCTTTTTCCTTATTATGGCAGATGACGAAATCCCGATCCTGTTCCATAGTCGACTCCTTCTTTGTCTGGTTCACAGCATTCACTGTCTCAATGATCTGGCTTTGTCAGAAAAGTGAACGCGTCACAGTCCATAGCGTTCCTGGCGATACTGACTCGGTGACTGACCGGTGAAACGGCGGAACTGGTGTGAGAAAGTGGCAACATCCGGGTAGCCCAGCTGCAGCGCGATTGATTCTATGGCTGTCCGGTCGCGCTCCAGCAGGCGTCTGGCTCGCGCGATCCTCTGTTCAATGGCATAGCGGAGCGGCGATTTGCCGGTTTCAGCGCTGAACCGCTTACGAAACTGATCGTATGAAAGATTCGCGCGCGCGGCGGCAACTCTGGTTGCGGCCTGATGATCGTTTGTCGCCGCCAGCGCTTCATCCATCAGGCTGGCCAGGCGGCTGCCCCGGCGGTGGCTGTGGTCGGCATCGAGTTGTGACACCCTGACCAGGACGGCTGTTGCCTTCAGCAGGTGCGTCCCATCTGCGCGCCGGCTTTTCTCCAGATGCGTCAGCAGGTCAACCATCATCTGGATCAGATCCTGATCCAGTCCGGGATGGAGGACAGGCCGCCGCTCGACGACACCCAGGCTGCATAATTGCTCGTAATAGGACCGGCCGACACAGACAAAAAGTTCTTCCCAGGGTTCATCCGGCAGAACCGGTGTCATGTGCTGCACGCCGGGCAGGCGCTGGACAAAATCACCCGGTCCGACCGGGGTTGCCTCTCCGTCCTGTCCGATATAGGTTCCCCGGCCGCTGAGGACCAGCAGACCGCCATAGTACCGGAACGTGATCGGGCGGGCTGTTTCCAGGTCTGCCTGCTTATTCAGGAAACCGCATGACAGGATCCCATTTTCCGGATCATTTGTCAATTCACGGTAAACTGTCCTGTTCTGTTCAAATCCCCGTCCCAGCCGTGACATGCTGCTTTAACCTCTTGCTGCGTCCTTCGATTATTCATCCAAATCTGACAAACAGTGATCCAATAATGACATGGATTTTAGCATTCACGGCATTATAATACAAGCAGGAGGTGTACAGAGATGACAAAACGCGATAATCTTCTGTCTTTGTTCCGTCGCACAGGCTATCGGGAAGCGCCGGTCTCCTTCAGCCTGTGCCCGCACCTGCAACAGCTTTACAGGGAAAAGACAGGCTTGGACCAGCCCTGTGATGATTATTTTGGTTTTCCCTGGCGGCCGGCGCCGGGTCTGCGTGCGCGCCAGGCCGACGACGATGTCTGCCGCTCGTGGTATCCTTTCCCGCTCAAACCCGGTGTCACCTTCGATTCCTTCGGTGTCGCCCATGAACCCGGGAGCGCAGCTGCCATGCACATGACGCGCATGCGCCACCCGCTCGCCGGGGTTGACAGCCTGGAACGCATGAAGGAATACCCGCTGCCGCACTTTGAAGAGCCAGGCGACAACAGCATGGCAGAGGCAGTTGCCGCGATCCATGCGGCCGGCTTCGCTTCGATCGGCCACATGGCCTGCTCCATCTGGGAGACCGCCTGGTATATGCGCAGCATGGAGGATCTGATGGCCGACATGATGGACGACGACCCCAAAGCAGCGTGGCTGCTCGACCAGATCACGACCCGTTCCTGCCAGCGGGCGGCCGCCTTCGCCCGCAGCGGTGCGGATATCCTGGCCCTGGGCGATGACATCGGCATGCAGCACAGCATCATGATGGGCTTGCCCTTTTACCGCACCTGGCTCAAACCCCGCCTGACCCAGGTCATCCAGGCGGCCAGGGGCATCAAGCCGGACATGCTTGTAATGTACCATTCGTGTGGGTACATTGAACCGTTCATACCCGACCTGATCGAAGCCGGTGTGGATATCCTCGACCCGGTCCAGCCGGAATGCATGGACTTCGGTCGCCTCCATGACCTGTACGGTGCACAGCTCTCCTTTCACGGAACGATCGGCACCCAGACCACCATGCCGTTCGGCGCCCCGGATGACGTGCGCAGCGCGGTTTTCCGCAATCTGGATATTGCCGGGCCCAAAGGCGGCCTGATGTGCGCGCCGACCCACCTGCTTGAACCGGAAGTCCCCTGGGACAACATAATGGCCTATGTCGATGCCTGCCGCGACTACACCCGGTGAGTGATGGCTCTGGTGACTGCCCAAAGGGTTAACTCTCATTAACTTTATTTTATACACATAGTAGTGTTTATTTAGCCGACAATGTGCTTTCAATAGTATTATGCTTTATTTATTGCGCAAAGTCGTTGATATTATGCCGTTTATGTGTTAATAATAAAGTAAGGAAGTGGCAGGCATGAAATATTACGAGCGTTTAGTCGAATTACAATGCTTCTCCCGAGCAGATGTTGAACGACTGACGAAAAATAAATACGCTGCAGATTCTATGATTAAGGAGTATAAGCGCAAGGGCTATATTGAGTCCGTGCGTCGTAACCTGTTTGTCGCTATTAGCATGGAAACAAAACGGGCAGTTGCAAACCGCTTTCGAATAGCCTCAAGCATAATGTACAACAATTACGTTTCACATCACTCCGCCCTTGAGTACTACGGTTTTGCCAATCAAGTGTTTTATGAAGTGTATGTATCGGGCGAAGGACGCTTTGCGAACTTCGAATATGATGACCTGACTTTCCATTATGTTGCGCCGCGCATCAAACTCGGTGTTTTTCAGAACGAGGATGGTGTTTGTGTTACTGATATTGAGCGTACAGTTCTCGACAGTATCAATGATTTTGAGAAAATAGGCGGGCTGGAAGAACTGCTGCGGTGTTTTATGCTTATATCCTATATTGATGAAGATAAGCTCCTGCGGTATTTGGAAACCTATGATAAGCAGGTTCTCTATCAAAAAGCAGGATACATCCTGGAACATTTCCAAAAGCATTTGCGGCTAACAGATAACTTCTTTGTCATTTGCGAAAGCAAGCGCAAGGGTAGCGTCCGATATCTCTATCACGGCATAGAGCATGAGCAGAGAACATTTAACATCCGTTGGAACCTTGTTGTTCCGCAAGACCTTATGAAGATCATCTGTCAAAGTTACTCGTTATGACTGACTCCGAGCATTCGTTCATGTCCGCTTTCCGAACCAAAGTGTATCGCCCGGAACTACTTTTTGACGGTGAAATGCTGGAGCGTGTCAAGGATCATCCAATGGCGCTATGGAAGTGTCGAGAGAATTGACAATTCAGCTAATCAGGCGCCGTTAACCTTAACCGGGCAAGACCCCGGCCACACGTGTGACCGGGGTCCTTTATTTGGCGGAAACTCTTCTATGACGGACAGCTATAAATTGCTGCCGGCCGGCCCCTAATTATTCTGTCAGTGTCAGGAGTTGCTCTTCCAGACATCGTAGGCTGCCTGGTAGATGGCCATGTAATCTTTGATGCCCATGCGGTCGAGATCGCTCAGGTAGCTGTCCCAGCCGGTTTCGATGTTCAGGTCATTGGTGATGAAGCGCGCCATGGACTGGACGACGTAGGAATTGACGTCTGCACCGATCGAGGCGATCTTTTTCTGGTCATCTGCTGAGAAGTACAGAAGCGGCAGCGGCTGTTTCCAGTAAGGAACCAGGTTGGCGTCGACCTGTACGTTGATATAGTCGTTAAGCACATTGAATACGACAGGCAGGGTGAAAGCGCCGATACCGGGGGTGCGGGATCCGGCATTTGGCGTCAGCTCTTTTGCGCGATATTCCTGGAAATTGCTGTATCCTTCCGGGAAAACAACTTCGCACAGAGTTTTTTCAGCATTGGTGTACACATAGTCTTCGTTCTCGATGCCGCGCATAAGAACAAGTGCGCCTTCACTGGAGTAGACCCAATCAACCATGCGCAGGGCGGCAACGGCTTTTTCTTCATCAGCATTCTTGGTGATGGCAAAGGCGCCGGGACGAACCGGATTGAGCTTGATCCATTCCTGGGCGCCTTCCGGGGTCTTGAGCGGGGCGATAGCAATGTAGTCTTCGTTCTGGTCTTCCGGCACCACCAGGAAAGCGCCGGCATTGACGAAAGCGCCCAGAACCTGGACATCTTGTTTGCCTTTTGCTTTCAGCTGTTCATTGGTCTGGGTGAAGGATTCGATATCCAGCAGGCCTTCGGCAAACAGCTTGTTCATGTAGAGCAGGAAATCTTTAAAGACGGGCTGATTCGGGGCAAAGACGAGGGTGTCATTTTTGTTGGCAATGTACGTGGCCGGATCGACCGTCAGTCCCCAATAGGACATCAGGAGGCGCAGGTCGCGCGGATTGCTCAGGTCTTTCAGAGAAAGCGGGATCTCATCGGTCGTATCGCCGTTCTTGTTCGGGTCGCCGTCTTTGAAAGCCTTGAAAACCTGATAAAGCTCGTCTGTTGTGGTCGGGACAGCGATGCCCAGTTCATCGGTCCAGGCTTTATTGAACCAGATTTTTTCTGTCAGGTCGCGCGGCATGTCGTTGACATAGGGCAGTGTATAGATGTGTCCGTCCGGTGTCGTGATGTCCTGTTTGACGGTCGGCTGTTTTTCCAGCAGGGCCTTGAAATTGACCGAATAGTTCTCGATCAGGTCTTCCAGCGGCAGCAGGTAACCTTGCGGGCCGTAGGTTGTTTCATCGTTGGCGGACAGGGTGACGCCGAAGAAAATGTCCGGCAGGTTGTCGCTGGCGAAAGCCAGGTTCTTGCGCTCTTCCCAGTTCTCAGACGGAACCGTGACGAATTCGAGCTTGATGTTGGAGCGTTCCTGGATGACCTTGAAAAACTTCATGTCTTCCCATTCGCCCTGTGTTGCAGCGCGGGCGCCCATCAGCTTCAATGTGATTTCTTCATGGACAACCGGGAATTGGCTGTCCAGGTTGATGTTGGCCAGTTTGTCCGGTTCTGTCGTCGTCGGCGCAGCCGTTGTCGCACCGGTTCCGGTGGTCGTCGGCTTTGCGGTTGTCGTGGTGGTTGTACCGGTGCAGCCGGCCAGAACGGTCAGCAGCAGGCCCAGGCACAGGATGGCGGCCAGTATTTGTCTTGTTCTCATCGATCTTCCTCCTTTTATGGTGTGGTTCAGGGTTGGTTCTTTATCACATCCGGTGATTCCGGAGCTGATACAAAATCGGGTTGGAACGGGTCCATGCATGCAGGTCAGCCTTTGACCGATCCGATCATGACGCCTTTGATGAAGAAGCGCTGCAGGAACGGGTAGAGGATCAGCATGGGAAGCGAAGCGACGATGATCAGGGCATATTTGATGATCTCCGACACGCGCTGCAGCTGGTCGGCGCCGATCAGGTCGGTGACCATCTCGGACATTTGCGACTGGATGAGGATCTCCCTCAGGATCAGCTGCAGCGGATACATTCTGCGGTTGTCCAGGTAGAGCAGGGCCGTGAAGTATTCGTTCCAGATGCCGACAGCATAATAGAGGGCGATGACGGCAACGATGGCCTTTGAGAGCGGCAGCACGATGCGGAAAAAGAAGCGCGTGTTGCCGCAGCCGTCGATCGAGGCCGCCTCGAGCAGTTCACCGGGGATGGTGGTGCTGAAAAAGGTGCGGGCAATGATGATATTGGTCATGCTGACTGCCGTCGGCAGCACCAGGGCCCAGACTTTGTTCAGGAGCTGCAGGTTCTTGACAACCAGGTAGGTCGGTATGATACCGCCGCTGAAAAACATGGTGAAGACCATGAAGGCCGTGATGGCGCCGCGGCCGACCAGGTCGCGCCGGGACAGGGCATAGGCGCTGGATAAAGTCAGCGAGACGCTGATCAGCGTCCCGAGCGCCGTGTAGCTGATCGAATTGCGGTAACCGCGCCAGATGGCGGAATCGCGGAACACGCGCTCATAGCCTTCCAGGGTAAATCCCTGCGGATAAAGCCAGACCTTGCCCTGGTAGATGGCTTCCGGCTCCGAAAAGGAGGCGCTGAGGACGAAAACCAGGGTGTAGAGGACGGACAGGGACACAAGGATCAGGAACAGATAGATGAATGCGTCGAATATGATGTCCGATAAAGACTTGTGCCTGAGCTTACTGAAACTGGCTGCAGCCATTGTCGCGCTGCCCCCTTTCACCAGAGACTGGTCTCGCTGATCCGGCGAGAAACGGCGTTGACCGAGATGATGATGGCGAAGTTGATAATTGAGTTGAACAGGCCGACAGCCGTGGCAAAGCTGAAGTCCGCGTTGATCAGGCCGACCTGGTAGACATAGGTCGAGATAACCTGGCTGACGCTCAGGTTGAGCGGCGTCTGCATCAGGAAGACCTTCTGGAAGCCGACGCTCATGATACTGCCGGAGCGCAGGATCAGGAGGATGATGATCGTTGGCAGGATACCTGGTATCTCGACATGCCAGATACGTTTGATGCGGTTGGCGCCATCGATGATCGCGGCCTCATGCAGTTCCGGATTGATGCTCGACAGGGCGGCGATATAGATAATGGATGACCAGCCGATGTGCTGCCAGATGTCCGACACGATATAGACGGTCCGGAACCAGCGGGCAGAACCCATGAAGTCGGTCGCTTTACCCCCCAGCGCCTGGATGATCATGTTGACCAGGCCGTTGCGCAGGGCGAGGAAAGCAAAGAGCATGCTGACAACGACCACAATTGATATGAAGTGCGGCGCATAAGTCACCGTCTGGACGACGCGCTTGAATTTCTGGTTGCTGACCTGGTTGAGCATGAGCGCCAGCAGGATCGGCGGCCAGAAACCGAAGAACAACGAAAAGAAGCTGAGCGATACGGTGTTGACCAGGACCGCCCTGAACTGGAATGAATTGAAGAAACGCTGGAAATGCTCCATACCGACCCAGGGGCTGTTCCAGATGCCCTTCGTGGCAATGAAGTCCTTAAATGCGATCTGGACGCCATACATGGGCCCATACTGGAAGATCAGGAAGTACAGGATGGTGGGCAGCAAAAATAGATAGAGATCGTAGTTTTTGACGATCGCTTTCCATTTACCCATTTTCTTCGTGCTGAAAGCCGTCTGTGCCAACCTGGCCTGTGCCGTTGAAGCCTTGAGTGCCAATGTGTTGCGCTCCTTCCGTCTTCAGGGTCTCTTTGTGCAAGAAACGAACATTCACGTGTGATTGATCTGTACTTTTTGTGACAACTTCATTATGCTTAATGTAGGATGTATGATCAAGAGAGCAAAATGTGGACAGACTTGTCGCTTTCTCTCAAAGGTGAAGCAGTACCGATTTCGACAAGTCTGCAACTTTTCGACAATTTACACAGAATGACCTGCGCGCTAAAATGCCAGGTGATGGATTCTGACAACAACTTGCCGCGGCCCAAAGGAGATCATGATGGCCTCAAATAACGAAACTGCACAGCAGCTGCGCCTGACTGTCAGCCCGAATGGCCGATGCTTTCGCCGGGCCGGCCAGAAACCGTTTTTCTGGCTGGGCGACACGGCCTGGCTATTGCTGGTCCGCCTTGATCTGGAGCAGATCGGATTCTATCTGCGCAGGCGTGCAGAACAGGGATTCAACGTGATTCAGGTGATGCTGGTCCACCGCTTTCACCAGGCGACCGTGGAAGGATACCGGGCCATAACGCAGGGCCGTTTCGACCTTCTGGGATCAGATGACCGCTTCTGGCACAAGCTCGATCTGGTGCTGGACCTGGCCGGCCGGCTGGGCATCGTCCTCGCGCTGGTCCCCATGTGGGGATCCAACGTATTGGAAGGCCATCTGACGGTCGCAGACGCAGAGCGGTACGGGCAGTTCCTGGGCGACCGCTACCGGTCGGTCCCCAACATCGTCTGGCTGAACGGCGGTGATATCCGGGGTGAAGACCACCCGGAGATCTGGCGGGCACTCGGCAACGCGATCAAGCAGGCGGATCCGGACCACCTGATGACCTACCATCCCTTCGGGCGCACAGATTCATCCTGGTGGTTCCATGCTGAGCCGTGGCTCGATTTCAACATGTTCCAGTCCGGCCACCGCCGGTACGGCCAGCTGCAGGCCGAGGGCGACTATCGCCTCACCGATGGGCTGGAAGAAGACAACTGGCGCCATGTGCGCGACGACAGGCAGCGCACCCCGGCTAAACCAACCCTCGACGGCGAGCCTGCCTACGAAGCGATCCCCCAGGGATTGCTCGACATCGGCCAGCCGCTCTGGCAGGCCAAAGACTGCCGCCGCTATGCCTGGTGGTCTGTTCTGGCCGGCGCCGCCGGTCACACTTACGGCCACAACGCCGTCATGCAGATGAACGATGCAGCCCATCCGCCAGCCTACGGCTGTCAAACCGCCTGGTCTGACGCCCTCGACGCGCCCGGCGCCTGCCAGATGGCGGCGGTCGGGCGGCTGCTCTGCGCATTTGCCGATGAGGACAAAGAGCCTATTTTCCCGGACAAACAGCCACAGTATTACGATCACCTGGCCCTGCTGCAGGGAACAGACTTCCTGATAGCCTATGCATACCAGGGAGAAGCAGTCGTTCTGGCAGCCGATCTGGTCACCTGGCACCCGGCTGTATACAGCTGGTATGATCCCCGCCTGGCCTGCATGACAACCACAGCTGAACCAGAATTAAAAGGAGAGACACTGCATTTCAAAAAACCTGATGGCAACGACTGGGGCCTCGTCATCTGTACCCCGGATCGCCTGGCTTTTGTAAGGGGTTGTTCAGAAATTACTTGGTCATTTTCCTGAAGAATTGATGAGTCTGATCAATTCTTCAGGAAACGTATTGAGCAAGTTATTTCTTAACAGCCACTAAGATAAAAATTGAATAAACTGTCAGATGACCAGATCCGGCACTTGATTGGACATTCCTTCCAAAACACCAATGCTCTGGTTTGCTTTTGTCAAGCATTTGATCGTGTCCTCATCAATGGCAGCCGGCCCTGGGTGAACAACTGCGCCAGGCGTGAGCTTAAGGGCAATTGCCTTGATAATTCTTCAGGGAATGGATGCGTGCGTTAAAATAATACAATTCAGCCATTTTCAGGCAATTTGTGAGTTGCTGATCGTCGAGATCTTCAATCATTCATAACTGCACCACGAGCAATTTTTGGCATGGATTTTGATGGATTTCGATTGACAATCAGCACATATCCATGATACGGAATCCGTCAGAACAAAAAATTTGCATAAAAGTGTAACAAAGCATGCCTCCCGTTCGTTATATATATAGAGGGTATTCTTAAAACAACGAAAAACTAACGGGATGCTATGGGTATGTCAAACTTGAAATGGTGTCTGAAAAATCAGCAACTGACCCGGTGTTACGGGAAAGCAGTCTGCTATATCCTGACGTTTGCACTTCTTCTGGTTCCATCATTCACGTCTGTCAGAGCGGCTGATCTTCCCGCCGAAACGATCGGGTCAGAATCGGATAGCACATATACAATACTGGATCAGAACAACCAGTCCTGTCCGTACATCGCAACAGACGATGAAGCCCATACCGAACTGATCAGCCAGCGCACAGCTGCCGGCAAGACGTATCTTCTGGATAGCAAACGCTACGAAGCAGTCGTTTTTGCGTCCCCTGTTCATTACCTTCAAGATGGAGAATACCGGCAGATCGACAACAGCCTGGAAGCGACCACGACCGATGCCGGTTCAGTCCGTTACACCAATCGCGCCAACAGCTTTACCGCATCCTTTGCCGATCGACTGGGCGATGGTCAGACGGTCAGCATCAGCAAGGAAGGCAGCACCCTGAGCTGGTCGATCGACGGATTGAGACAGGGGATTCCGGCCACTGCCGCCACTTCGCTGAGCGAATCAGAGTGGTCAGGCCAGAGCAAAGGCGAACAGCGCCGCACCATACCCAACCTGGCAACCCAGATTACCTACAGGGATGTCCTTCCTGATACCCACCTCGAGGTCTGGCTCATCGCAGACCATGTCAAAGAGAATCTCGTCCTGGAAAAAGACACAGGCCTGAAAACGGTCAGCCAGACCATCACTGCGGATTCCATCGAACTGGCCCTGCAGGCAGGCGGCTCCATACAGGCCAGAAACGGCGAGACTGTTGTGTTCTTCCTGCCCGCACCCTATGCCTGCGATGCCAGTGGAGACAACATCGTCAACATCGACGTGACGCTTGAGGAATCCACTGCTGGAGAAAAAGGGGACATGCGGGTCTACCAGCTGACCTGGCATCTGGATGCCGACTGGATGGCCAGTGCCGCCTACCCGGTGACCATTGACCCGACAGTCTACACTTCACTGGCGCAGTCTGACATCAAGGACGCCCTGATTTCGGAAAACTATCCGAATGTTAATTACGGTCTCAACGCAAAATTAAACACCGGTGAAGGCTCCAGCAGCGCGACCAACTACTCTCTGATCCGTTTCCCTGAGCTGCCAGCGATTGGATCAGCCTCGATGGTCCAGTATTCAGGGCTTCGTCTGACCAAAAAAACACTGGCAGCAGCAGACAGCATCGTTACAGTCCATGAAGTGACCAGCACATGGGATTCCATGTCTGTCACCTGGGCCACCTGTCCCAGCTTCAGCAGTAACGTGGATGACTGGCAAACGGTAGATAAGGAAGCAGGCGGCGCATACGAATGGGACATCACCCGGATCGCCAAGAAATGGTATACAGGCAGCACCAATTATGGCGTCCTGCTCAAAGACATCTCACAGACCGGCGCCAAGCAGGAGTACTACTCGTCTGACTCTGGCAGCATCGTACCGTATGCCTATTTCGTCTACACCAACTACACAGGGCTGGAAGGCTACTGGGATTACACCGGTTCCAGCCTTGGCCGCAGCGGCGCAGCCAGCATCAACCTCTACAACGGCAACCTTGTATACACGCATAGTGATGTGGCCATGACCGGCAACCGACTGCCGATCGCCGTCACGCATGTCTTCAACAGCACGACCAGGGATGACAATGACAGCAAGATGCTGTACGGCAGGGGCTGGCGGACCAACTACGACCAGCGTGTGTCGACTGTAACAATAGGCACTGTCAACTACTACAAGTATGTCGATGAGGACGGGACCATCCACTATTTCCGACAGGTGAACGGTGTGTGGAAGGATGAGTCCGGCCTGGATCTCAGACTGACTGTTGCCAGCTATGTGGTGACGATCACGGACAAGAACGGTAACTTTCTGGTCTTCCATCCGACTAACAGTGCGACCAAACCAGGATTCCTGAATTACATTCAGGACCGCAACGGCAATCGCCAAACAGTGGGGTACGACGCGAACAGCCGGATCAGCCAGGTGACTGACGCGGCAGGGCGCATCGTCAAATTCAACCGCGACGCCAATGGCAATCTGACCCAGATCGGTGAACCAACAGCCGGCAGCACCTGGCGGTACACGACCTTCGCCTATACCAGCTCAAGACTGACCAGCATCACCTACCCGGATGGCGAAGTGACCAGCCTCGTTTATGACGCCAATGGCAATCTGGATTATGTGTCGAGAAATATAGACTATGCGGATGGCTCAGGCACAAACAAGACCGCCCTGAGCAAGCTGGACCTGGCATACACCAGCCTGGCGCCGTATCGCGTGACCTATGTAGGCGAACTGGCCACGGTCAGCGGCACGACAACGGACGGCGCGCATGCACATCTCAGCTATGGCTATAACTGCACAACCCTTGAAGACTCCGAAGGCAGAAAAGCGACTTACCAGTTAAATGACAGCGGCAACACGGTCTGTGTGACGGGTCCTGACGGCGGAGCGGCGTATGCAGGCTATGGCACTGACTCAGCCTCCGGCAGCATGAGCAAGGCGACCAGCGTTTCCAGGTTTCAGAAGTTCAGTAAAAACCTGCTGCAAAACCACAATGCAGAACTGAGTTCAAATTGGGTGTTATTCTCTGCATCGGGCTCCACTGGTACGCACACCTATGCTACGGATCAGAAATACCTGGGTAATCAATCCATTAAACTGGTCAAGACGAACACGACTGCGTATGAGGCGGCACAACAGACAGTAACCCTTGTAAAAGGCGTTACTTATACATTTTCAGGATACATCAAGACCAGCGGCATTTCAGAGTCCAGTATGGGTGCACAGATTCGCGCCGGTTACTACAATTCTTCAAGCGCCTATGTTGCGGTTTCTTCAACCTGTGTCAAAGGAACTCAGGATTGGACCCGGTACAATCTGACCTTCACACTGCCAGCAGATGCCACATCCACGACGGTCTACCTGTTCTGCCTGGTTT
>JAWSUP010000048.1:0-15587 GCA_033549405.1 Bacillota bacterium
AGCCAGTCGGGGCACCCGATAGTGGTCGGCCTGTCTCCAGACTGTTTCAGTCTGTGGCTCAACACCACCCTTGGCGCAGAACAATGTAACGGCACCATCCAAAACCCGCAAAGACCTTTCGACCTCCACGGTAAAATCCACATGGCCAGGCGTATCGATTATATTGATACGCTTGCCTTTCCATTGAGCCGTTGTTGCAGCAGACGTGATCGTGATGCCACGCTCCTGCTCTTGTTCCATCCAGTCCATGGTGGCGGCGCCTTCATGTACCTCACCGACTTTGTGAATTCTGCCCGTGTAGAACAGAATACGCTCGGTCGTTGTTGTTTTTCCAGCGTCTATATGGGCCATAATGCCGATATTTCTCGTATTCTCCAGCGAGAACTCCCTGGGCATTCAGTTAAGCTCCTCCCCGAATTACCATCTATAATGGGCAAACGCACGATTGGCATCTGCCATCCTGTGCATGTCTTCTTTTTTCTTGAAAGCTCCGCCGGTGCTGTTAAACGCATCGATCAGCTCATTCGCCAGGCGTTCACGCATGGTGCGCTCGCCCCGGTTTTTAGCCATTGATACAATCCAGCGAAGTCCAAGGGTCTGTCTTCTTTCTGGTCTGACTTCAATCGGAACCTGGTAATTGGCGCCGCCGACACGTCTGGCTTTGACTTCGAGCATCGGCATGACATTTTCCAGGGCTTTGTTGAAGACTTCGATCGGTTCATTACCGGTTTTTTCTTTGATCATATCAAAGGCACCGTAACAAATCTTCTGGGCAACACCCTTTTTACCGTCCAGCATGATGTTGTTGATGAGCTTGGTCACCCGTACATCGTGATAGATCGGATCTGGGAGCACGTCTCTTGTTGGGACATGGCCTTTTCTTGGCACTTTTCTTCCCTCCTTTCATGATTATGCGGGATTTGGATCCCGAAACCACAGGTACTCACGTTTTGGACCGTGTTTGTGCAGCTCTTGCCATATCCACCTGGGTGTATGATGACAGTGTACTGATCACGCAAAAGTCCAACCTGGCGCTTATGACCTATTTGGTCTTAGCTGCCTTTGGTTTTTTGGCGCCGTATTTCGAACGGCTCTGCATTCTGTTGGCGACACCAGCAGTATCCAGTGTACCCCGGACAATGTGATAACGCACACCAGGCAGGTCTTTTACCCTGCCGCCTTTGATCAGGACGACCGAGTGCTCTTGCAGATTGTGTCCAATTCCAGGAATATAAGCAGTGACTTCTTCCTGGTTGGTCAGACGCACCCTGGCCACTTTGCGCAGTGCTGAATTCGGCTTCTTAGGCGTCGTTGTCTTGACGACTGTGCAGACACCGCGCTTTTGGGGCGATGCCAGCGGGACTTCGCGCTTCTTAAGCGTATTCAGTGTTGACTGCAACGCCGGCGATGACGACTTGTAGCTCTTGGACGACCGTCCTGATTTTACCAACTGGTTGAACGTAGGCATCAATACACCTCCTTTCTTTATCTATACCTTCTTTTCACGCGCAGTCAGCCGAATCGACTCACGCTACATAAAAAGACCCCCACTGGGGTTTCAGGCACTTCAGTATAGCATCGTTCAGGCAAATTGTAAATAAAAATTTGCCGGATGGCTGCAGATTCGATACAATGACTGCATCAATTCTTCGCTCAAGCCGGAGGGCTCTATGCCATACAGGATGCTGGTTGTCGATCTGGACGGAACACTGCTGCGCGACGACAAGACAATATCGGAAGAGAATGTCAGAGCGATTCAAAGCGCTCATGAATGCGGTCTGGCCATCGTACTGGCAACCGGCCGGCCGCCGGTCGGCGCTCATCATGCGCTCAGCCGCCTGTCTCCAGCTGCCAACGAGTACCTGATCACCTATAACGGCGCCCTGACGACGGATTTGCGGACTGGCCGGACTATGGCCGTTCACGAACTGACGCGCCGTAATTTCGATGAACTGGCGCCGTATCTGCAGCAACGTGATCTGTATTGCTACGCCTTCAACCGTGACACCTGCCTGGCCCCTGCTCTTCATGAAATCATCCAGGCAGAGCACGCTATTAACGGCATCGACACGGCAATCATCGACTTTTCCCGGATGCCGCCGGATGAGCCGCTGATCAAAATCATGGCGACGGGCAGTCCGGTTCAGCTTGACCAGGTTTACCGGCAGCTGCCGGCTAAATGGCTGAGTGCTTACCAGATCGTACAGTCTGCACCCATCCTTATGGAATTTCTGAGTCCACTGGCCAGCAAGGGCCAGGCAGTGCAGGATCTATGCAGACATCTGGGCATCGGTTCACAGGAGGTTATCTGCGTTGGGGATGCCGGCAATGATACTGACATGGTCTCCTGGGCCGGGCTGGGTGTCGCGATGGGCAACGCTGACGAGTCACTGCGCAATCTGGCTGACCATATAACCGATACAAACGAAAACCACGGCATTGCCCAACTGATTCAGCGGTTTGTATTTCCGCAGGATCCTTGCTCAACGATCAATCTGGTCCCATAATATAGATAGTTGCTGTCCAGGCAAGGAGGTTCTTATGATGACACAGAATGGTTATGATTTTTCCGCAACCAGGCAGTTTCTCGACCGAATCGTTCAGTCCGGTGCAGCCGCAGGGGTTAGCCTGCAGGTCACCCGCGGCGGTGAAACAATTCTGGCCACCCAAGTCGGTTATGCCGATCTGGACCAGAAAAAGCCGATCAAACCGGACACCATCTTCCGCATCTTTTCGATGACCAAACCGGTGACGGCCGTTTTGTTCATGATGCTGTATGAAAAAGGCCTGGTCCATCTGAGTGACCCGGTCAGTGATTTTTTGCCGGGATTTAAAAACCCGTCTGTCTGGGTGCACGAAGAGAATGAATGGCATACGCGCCCTGCACGGGGCGAGGTTACACTGCGCCATCTGCTGACCATGACGTCCGGCATCCCTTATCATCTTGAGGCGCATCCGGCCAGCAAGGCCATTGCTGCCATCGCTGAGGCCCATTATGCGGAAGCTGCTGCAGGTAATAAACCGTCACTGGCAACGATAGCGAATAAAATCGGTGAAGTTCCGCTCGTTTTCGATCCCGGCTGCATCTGGCAGTACGGCTTGTCACTGGATATAATCGGTGCTGTCATCGAGGTCGTATCGGGCAAACCGTTCGGCCAATTCATGAAGGAGGCACTGCTCGAGCCTCTGGCCATGCGTGATACCGGCTTCTTTGTGCAGCCGGACCAGATCGATCGTCTGGCAACCCTCTACGCAGAGGACCAGGGGCAATTGACGCCAAACCCGGTGAACCATCTGGCTCCGGGAGATCCGACTCTGCCACCCGTGATCGAATATGGCGGAGCCGGGCTATTCAGCACGCGATCCGATTACACGCGTTTTGCCCGCATGCTCCTGGGCGGCGGCACACTGGAAGGCCGGCGCATCCTCAGCCGCAGATCGGTTGACCTGATCAGCAGCAACCACCTGACAGAAGAACAGATGAAAGGAATCGGCTGGGAGATGCTGCGGGGTTATGGCTATGGGCTTGCCGTGCGTTCACTGCTTGACCCTTTGCCCGGTGGCAGTCTCTTGAGGCCAGGGGAGTTTGGCTGGGACGGCGCAGCCGGCACCTGGTTCAGCGTCAATCCAACTGATGATATGACGATCGTGTACATGGTCCAGCGCTTCCCGGCCAGCCACATGCGTTTTATTCCCCGCTTGCAGGCCACAATCTACTCTGCACTATAGAGCAAATTGTCATAACAGCCTCTGGGGCAGGTTGTGGATCGACAAAACAGCCAGGATATGGCAGATCGCCCCGCCATTGACGAACAGATGCCAGATGACGTGGCTGTATCGCCACCGGCCAGCATAAAAGATCAGGCCGGACGTGTAGAAAATGCCACCACCGGCGATCAGCAGCCAAAACAGAGGCGGCAGCCTGACCGGCAGGAACGGCAGAAAAAAGACGATCATCCAGCCCATCAGCACATAAAGGATGACTGACAGGATCTCGATCAGGCGTCCTTTGTTAAAAGCAAAACACTTGAAGAGTACGCCGGCGCCGACCAGCGCCCACTGAAGGATCAGGATCACTTTACCGGTCGCTCCACCGATGACAGTCAAGGCAATGGGGGTATATGTACCGGCTATAGCAAGATAAATAGCCATGTGGTCCAGCCGGTTCAGGCGTGGCTTCCAGGGATTATCCATCGGCAGACCGTGGTACAGACTCGAGATGGTAAACAATATGAGCAGACAAGAGTAAAAAGCTATTTCACCTGGAACAGCCGGATTGCCGGTTATAGGCAACCACAGCCGACGCAGCAACAAAAACAGCGCCAGAACAGCCATGCTGCCATGGGTCAGAACGTTCAACCCTTCTGCTTTGCGGTCTTGCCAATAATTTCCCCTGATCATCTCGGCTCCTGTTCATCCTGATGTCGAAGACCCCGCCATTCATCATACACCATTTGCCGCTTTCAGCCTAGATTCATCTGCAGTATCGCCAGAAGGCAACACCGGTTACGGCAAAATATTAAATTCATGGTATAATCAAAAGCCGGTAATCATGATATAATGGTTGCTGTTTGAATTTAATCAGGTCTGGTTCTGACTGGCAATTATTGCCAGAAAGCGATCACAGCCTGGAAGATGTGAAAGGGGTTGTCTCATCATGCAAGAATTGTTTATTACCAATATCTGGGCCCGGGAGATTATCGATTCCCGTGGCAATCCGACGGTCGAAGCCGAAGTCGAACTTGAGGATGGTTCTTTTGGCCGCGCCGCTGTACCTTCCGGTGCATCGACCGGCGCCTTTGAGGCAGTCGAAATGCGCGACGAAGATCCGGGGCGCTACCTCGGCAAAGGCGTGCTCAAGGCTGTCCAGAATGTCAATGAGCTGATCGCTCCCGAACTCGAAGGCTTTAATGTGTTTGACCAGCAGGGACTTGACAACCTGATGATTGAACTCGACGGAACCCCCAACAAGGCCAAACTGGGCGCCAACGCCATGCTGTCCGTCTCACTGGCTTGCGCCAAGGCTGCCGCCAACGCGCTCGGACTTGATTTGTTCCAGTATCTTGGCGGTGTCCAGGCCCACATTCTGCCTGTCCCCATGATGAACATCATCAATGGCGGCAAACATGCCGATAATAGCGTCAACCTGCAGGAATTCATGA
Organism: Bacillota bacterium; assembly: GCA_033549405.1. Taxonomy (GTDB): domain Bacteria; phylum Bacillota; class Clostridia; order Saccharofermentanales; family UBA5734; genus JAAYBY01. The sequence continues at coordinate 5,163 of JAWSUP010000048.1, forward strand.
TCATGCCTGTCGGCGCGGAGACATTCCGTCAGGCGCTGCAGTGGAGTGTCGAGGTATTTCATACCCTCAAGAAGCTGCTCAAGAGCCGCAAGCTGGCTACAGCTGTCGGCGACGAAGGCGGTTTCGCCCCCAATCTGGAAAGTGATGAGCAGGCCCTCGAACTGCTGGTCGAGGCCATCAAAATGGCAGGTTTCCGTCCCGGAACGGATATCGCCATCGCCATGGATCCGGCTGCGACGGAACTCTATGAAGAGGCCAAGGCTGCCGGCGAAGAAGGCAAATATCTCTTCTGGAAATCCGGCAAGCTGATGACGCGTGCCGAGATCGTCGACTACTGGGCTGATCTGGTTGACCGCTATCCGATCATCTCGCTGGAAGACGCCCTGGCAGAAGAAGACTGGGAAGGCTGGAAACTACTGAATGAGCGGCTGGGCAAAAAGGTCCAGCTGGTTGGCGATGACCTCTATGTGACCAACACCGAACGCATCAAGAAAGGCATCGAACTTGATGTGAGCAATTCCGTCCTGATCAAACTGAACCAGATCGGCACACTCTCGGAGACACTGGCTGCCATTGAAATGGCCATGCGCAACAACTGGACTGCCGTCGTATCGCATCGGTCCGGGGAGACCGAAGATGTAACGATCGCCGATGTTGTAGTCGCAACCAATGCCGGTCAGATCAAGACCGGCGCGCCGTCCCGTACAGACCGCGTCGCTAAATATAACCAGCTGCTGCGCATTGAAGAAGCGCTGGGTGACAGCGCCGTCTACGCAGGCAAGAAAGCATTCCGTTTCTGATCAAATATAGGGGCTGTTATTTAGCAGTCCCTGACTGACTTTGTGGCTTTCAGAAAAGCCGGACTGAACACCTTTATCAGGTTCAATCCGGCTTTTTGCTGTGTTTGCCTGGCCTGATGGCAGCGTAGCGGTAAACCAGCTGCAGCCCTTATTTGACAGGTTCTTTCATCCGTTTGTTCCTGCGCTCGCCCCAGAAAAGAAAGCCGGCAGCAACGATGATCAAAAGGATACCAGCTGCCATCAACAGGCTGATTTGCTCATGCAAAATGATCAGTGCCAGAATTGGCGCCAGGGCAGGTTTTATGAAAAAGACCGTCGAAGCGGTGATGACCGATGTATATTTCATGGCTGAGAAATAACACAGGTAACCGATGCCGGTCACGAAAATACCCAGATACAGCAAGGTCGGCGCATTCTGCGCGGTAATCCCTGCCAGAACCGGCAGACGGAAGAATAATAGAACGATCAGCAGCATCAAGCATCCGGCCAGAAAAGAAAAGCTGTTCAGAACCAGTCCGCCGTATCGCTCAAGGTGGGTTCGGCCAATCACTGTATACAAGGAAAATGTGATAGCGGCAGCCAGCGCTAAAAGGATGCCTCGCAGGTCCGCCGTGACTGAAAACGGGTTGAAAATCAGGATGATGCCGACAATGCTGACGCAAAATGCAACGATCCGCGTCGGGGTCAGGCGTTCTTTAAGCAGCAGCGCTGCCAGGGGGATGGTGAAAATCGGATTAGTGCTGAATATGACGGCAACGATGGCAGCGCCGGTTTCTTTGATGGCCAATTGGAAAAATGACATGCTGATACCGACCCCGACCGCACCTGTCAGGAAAAAGAAGCCGATGTCTGAACCGGTCAACTTCAGGTTGCGGCGGTGCATTTCCCGCCAGGCGAAAGGCAACAGGAACACCCCGCCGATCAGGAAGCGGATCAAAGTCATCTGGAAGGGGTTGATCTGGTCGGCGATGGTCTTGCCGGCAATCTCCATGGTGCTGAAGGCCAGCGCCGTCGTCATGATGCAGGCAAATCCGGCTGTCTGCCTGTTCTTTGCAGTCATCATAACAGCGCCCTGATATCAGCCGGCAAAGCAGAAGCCTCGGTCCAGTCCCCTGGGACGGGTACGCGAGCCAGTCCTAAGGCCTTAAGTGTCTGCTGAGCCATGATCAGGTTACCGATGTGATTGAGGTGAAAGCTGTCACGCATCAACGAGACATAGCTTGCCGGATCAGCTTTATATAGCGGTGAAAAAATGCGATATTGGTCAATCAGGCCATAACCGGCAAGATCTGCGATATCGCGATTGGCCTGGACGAACTGCTCGAATAGCGCAGCAAAACCGGCTGGCATCTGATGGTAGAGCGGACAATAATAAGTCTGCAGAACGGGCTGCGCGCCTGCTTCTTTGATCAGTATGCAGAGCTTTTGCAGATTGTCCTTGTATTGCACAACCGTCATCCCGCGCATGGCGTCGTTGCCACCGATGGTCACGATTACCAGTTCCGGTGCAAATGACAGGACATCGCGCTCGATCCGGCCTAAAAGCTCAGCGGTTGTCTCTCCACCGATGCCCCTGTTGATCACACAGACATGATGACCGACCTGAGCCGTTATGGCAACTGACAGCCAGCTGACCCAGTTATGACGTCCGGCAAGTGCCAGAGATAGTTCTGTGTTACTTGAACCAAAAGCAACCAGCCGGATGCTGTCACTTGTTCTGCTTTTCCAGCGGGACACTGTCTCGATCATGTTTTCTGTTATCCTTTCGTTTCGACTGGCTAAGCGACTGTTAAGAAATCAGTTTACTGGCAGACACATTAAAGATCAGCTGCGGACTGTATGGTCAGGGTGTCCTGGCTGGCTGCCAGAACCGCTGTTGTATTAAGCGAGATCGGCCGTCCTTCAATGTCATCAATCAGGGAACTGAGGCAGTTACCCGTTTCGACTTCAGAAACAGGTACTGTAATCACTGTGTTCGATCCATTAAGTGCCATTTTAATGTCTTGATTCCCAGCGGTAAATTCCAAAACACCATTGGCGCACCACAATGTGAACCGCCAATAAAACGGCAGTCCGTATGCAAAACTGTCTGGCGACGCATATGAGACATCACCCATCAGGCCGGCGCCGTTGTCCATTTCTGCCATGAACTGGCCGCAGTCTTTGAATGCAGGGACTGCAGTCGCATAGGCATTCCAGCAACGGGCCGCAATCACGCGCCTGAGCCTGAGTCCCGTCAGATAAGCGATCAGATCAATGCCATGGATGGCTATATCGTTGATTGTCCCGCCATGCTTACCTGATTCAAAATACCAATCCGGTCGTGTCCCGTAATTGAGCGGGTGCTGACCGCCAAAACAGATTGCATGTACTGCACCCAGTTTGCCTTCAGCAAAGATTCGTCGGATTGGCGGTATGATTTGCCCAAAACGCATGTCAAGCATCATACCAACTTTCAGGTTCCTGTCCTGAGCGAGTTGCCTGATTGTACTGAGCTCATCCAGCGATACGCACAGCGGTTTATCCGAAATGACATGCTTGCCTGCTTGCAGAGCTGCGATCGCCAGAGGACCGCGGATTGCATAATAGTCGCCGATCGCCACGATGTCTATTCCATCTTCAGCCAAAAGCCCCTCATATGTCTCATGTGTAAATGATATGCCGTCTGCCTGGGCTGCAAGCCGAGCGGCCGGATCACTTTCCCAGGCTGCGACAATAACCGCCTCCGGGCTGTTCTGAGCCAGGGCATACAGTGCGCGGATGTGTGCATGTTTAAAACCGGCAAAGCCGATACGGTACATTGTGCACCTCCAGTATTGCCATGAAATGGCGAAACATCTTGCGAAAAGCATAAAGTAATTCGTATTTAAAGTCAATCGAGCAACCGGTATAAACTTGCCAGAAAAACGATGTGCGCGCAGCAAACAGGCCGCCATTCTGCGTGGCGGCCTGTCCATATGAGCGGATCTTCATGCTTGACGTGATGTATGTCATGCCAGTATTCAGATGCTTAGTCGAAGTAGACCGGTTTGCCAGTTTGGTTCGATATATAAATCGCTTCCAGTATCTGGGTTACGACAAATGCCTGTTCTGGCAGGACAACCGGATCAATATTTTTCTCGATGGCTTCATAGAAGAGACGCGCTTCCCGGTCCTGAGGCAGTTCGGTTGATCCGCTGTAAAAGGCAACACCGCCGGCGGCAAGATCCGGTTTCATGACGTATGTGCGGCTGTTTTTCTCGCCATTGATACGCAGGCCGTCCTTCATGTCAGCACCGCCTTCGGTGCCGCACAGAGTCGTCGTCGCCTCACCGACATCCAGTGAATTGAGCGCCCAGCTGGCTTCCAGAACGATGGTGGCGCCGTTTTTCATGGTTATGAAGCCAAAGGCGGAGTCCTCGACTGTGAATTTTTCAGGATCCCAGGGACCCCACGCATTGGCGGCATCCTTTTTGTCGGCCAGCTTCCGGTAGGTCTTGCCCACGACAAAGGCCGGTTCGTAGTTGTTCATTTCCCACAAGGTCAGATCCAGGGCGTGGGTGCCGATATCGATCAGCGGGCCGCCCCCTTGCTCTTCTTCGTTGAGGAATACGCCCCAGGTCGGAACAGCGCGGCGGCGAATGGCATGGGCTTTTGCATAATATATTTCACCCAGTTCGCCGTCTTCAATCAGCTTCTTGAGATAAACAGAGTCATTTCTGTGCCGGCTCTGATAACCGATGGTCAGTTTTTTGCCGCTTCGCCTGGCCGCCTCCACCATCGCCCGTGCATCTGCACTTGTTTTGGCCATGGGCTTTTCGCACATGACGTGCTTTTTAGCTTCCAGCGCTGCTATCGTAATCGGCGCATGGGATTTGTTTGGCGTCAGGACATGGATGACATCCAGTTCCGGCAGCGCCAGCAATTCCCGGTAATCAGTGAATACTTTGGCATTTTTGCTGCCATATTCTGCTGCAGCTTTATCTGCGCGTTCAGGGATCAGATCGCAAAAAGCGACCATTTTGACATTTGCCAGTTTCTTCAGAGCAGGCATGTGTTTGCCGTTGGCGATACCGCCACAACCGATGATACCGACTTTGAAACCTTTTTTAGACATGTTCATTCCTCCTGGTATTTGTGATTGGTTGCTGTCACAGGTAATGATCAAAGATTGTTCAACTGAGCATGCTTTTTATGCTGTCGCAACTGATCTTGATGCTTTCAAACATGTCGCGGGTGAACGCTTCCTGTTCGACGATCAAGCCTCGATCGATAATTTTGTTTTTTCGGGCTATCTCGATAATGGCTGGGAAGTCGACAATGCCGTTGCCGACTTCGACATTGATGTCACTGCCCTTGATTTCTTTGTAATTGGCATTGATGTCCTTGAAATGGAGCGGTCCGGCCAGATCCCCGAGGCTCTCAATATAGGTGACCGGGTCGACATCGGCGTACTGAACCCAGCAGGTGTCGACTTCGGCGACCAGCCTGATGCCGGCATCATTCTGGATAATCAGGTTAAATGCATACTGCCCGTCGAACTTGACAAGTTCGCGGTCATGGTTGTGATAGCCAACCTGGATGCCATAGGGAGCCAGCGCCTGGGCAGCCTTGACCAGGATAGCCGAAATTGCCTTACAGTCATTCGCAGTCTTGATCGGATAACCGGGGCAGATCACCCAGGACAGCCCAAGTTCAACACTGAAAGCGACAACTTCATTAAGCTGCTCCTCGAGCAGTTTTGCGCCAACATGTGACGACAAAGGCTCAAGACCGATCCTTTCCAGTTCTGCTTTCAGCTTTTTCGCACTATGTCCGCCATACCCGGCAAATTCGACACAATCGTAACCTGCTGCTTTGACTTTTTCCAAAGAACCAAAAAAATCTTGCTCCATTGCAGAACGAATGGAATACAGTTGCAAACCGATTTTTGTTTCCATGAGCGATCACCTCGTCATTTGGTATTGGATCCGTGACGACAAAAACAAGCCGTTTATCGGATATCCTACATTCAACCTACCAGAACTTGCACTTCAGGAATAGTCATAAGCTGCTTAAAAGTGTAAAATATTTGTCATACACGTTACAAAATAGAAAGGCATGGCGATAAAATGATCGAGCCCTATTATGAACCGGACATCAAGAGCGGCAATAAACCTTACTATCCGTTCCACTGCCATACACAGGGCTGGCAGGGTCATTCACAGATGAGTGCCGCCCACTGGCATTATGCCATCGAAATCCTGTATGCGACCCGGGGGACAGCATCAATTTTGCTCAATGGCCGTTATTACACCTTTGGTCAGGGAGACATGGTCCTGATCAACGCGCGCGATGTCCATGCCATCTGGGGTGATTACCAGACTCAGTATATCTGCGTCAAGTTCAATCCGGAAATCCTCTATACGGCTGCGCGCTTTGCCTTCGAGTCCCGCTATGTGGTGCCCTTCACGATGGCCAGGGCATCACCACAGAAAGTGTTTCCCAGGGCAGAAATTGAAGACACGCCGCTGCCGGGACTCATCCGTGAAATTATCGAGGAGATGTCAGACCAGAGCTATGGATTTGAGCTGGCGGTCCGGACGAACATCAGCAGGATTTTCCTTTGGGTTCTGCGCAACTGGCGTGACAGAGGCCTGCAGATTGACTCCGGCCACATTTTTAAAGAACAGGATATGGAACGGCTGCAGTCAGTTTTTGACTGCCTGGACCATCAATACATGCATCAGCTGACCGCTGAACAGATGGCACGCCTGTGCAACATGAGTTACAGCTACTTCTCACGGTACTTCAAGGCAGTTATGGGCAAAAGCTTCACAGCCTACCTGAATTACGTCCGCATCACAGAGGCTGAGAAGCTTTTACTGTCAACCGATAAGACCATCACTGAGATCGCCATGGCAACCGGGTTTGCCAGTGCCAGTTATTTCATCAGCCAGTTTCGCCAACTTAAAAAAATGTCGCCGCACCACTACCGCCTACAATTAGCCCGGCATACGTAAGAAGTTACTTGCTCAGAAGCGCCTTGCCGGATCCAGCGGGGTCGGACGCTCGAAACTGCTTTTCATGAACTGGTGACGGTCCTGATCAGATGCCTGGTGAAACAAATGCATGGCTTCGAGCACATGGAGTGCCAGGTCGCCTGATGCCCGGTGATCACGCGTTCCTGCGCGAAGGGCCCGCGCCATGTCCGCGATGCCAAGTCCTCTGCTGTTTTCAGCATATGGCCGGACAAGTTCGACCTGCCGGAATTCCTTCTCGCCGGCCAGGCGTATGCGCACGGGACCGCCGAATGAATTAGGATCGGGCACGGACAGCGTGCCCTTGCTACCGTAAATCTCAATCCGCGGTAATTCGGCCGCCCAGACGTCAAAACTGGTCAGAATGGTGCCGATGGCGCCACTGGCAAAATCAATGATCCCGGCAATATGTGTCGGAACCTCCACGTCGATGATCTGACCATTTTTCTTGCTGCTGGTGATTGTTCGCTGGCTGAAAGATATGGACGTGCTGCCAGTCAGACGGCGCGCCGGGCCAAGCAAGGAAAAAAGAGCGGTCAGGTAGTACGGTCCCATGTCGAACATCGGTCCACCCCCCGCCTGGTAATAAAACTCCGGGTCTGGATGCCAGCTCTCATGCCCACGGCTGGTCATAAAGGCTGTCGCACCGATCGGACGTCCGATTACATCAGAGTCAATCAACTCAATACAGGTTTGGATGCCGGCGCCGAGGAAAGTGTCTGGCGCACCGCCAAGGAGCAACCCCCGGCTGTCGGCGAGTTCTTTGAGAGCCATACCATCTTCCAGGCGAATGGAGAGCGGCTTTTCCACATAAACGGATTTGCCTGCCAGCAGCGCCCTTTTGCAGATATCATAATGCCCTTGTGGCGTAGTCAGGTTCAATACCAGGTCGATATCCGGATCCTGCAACAGCGCTTGTGTCTCCAGAACGCGCGGCACACCATATTTTTCAGCTTGGGCCATGGCACGTTCCGGCATCAGATCAGAGACGGCTGACACCGCCACTGATTCAAAACGCTGGTTCAGGTTCTGCAGGTAAATGCTGCTGATGTTGCCACAGCCGATAATACCGATTTTTGATTTACCCATACATTTCTCCTTGATCTAGTAAAGTGACTCAATTTATCAGTGTTGGGAAGTTTTGGGGCTGTAGCCCGTTCCTGCGTCGCTTACGGATTGATAAAGGCATCAATCTTAAGATTGAGCCTGACTGCCCGGTCTTTTCCGGCGGCGGCCCAGAGAAAGCCGCGACGCATTAGTTCGAGCGGTTCGTAAGCGTCAAAGATGTCGGCATGATGACCGAGCGAATTGTAGAAAACACGGCCATGGCCCCAGGTTTTTGTCCAGACGACCGGAACGGCCGCCTGCGGGTTGCTGGAATGAAAGCCCAGCGCTGCAGGATTCGGGAAAATTGTGCTGGCCAGAACTTCTGCAGCCGGATCGACATGGACATAGTATTGTTCACTTTTCAAAGCGAAATCTGTCAAATCCTGCGTGATCGGATTGGATGAAGAGCGGATATTGACCATATAGGGTGTTCCGTCATTGCCGGGATGGGCAACCCACTGGCCTCCGGTCATGAACTGCCATTCTGTATTTTCGCGGAATGAATCGCACATGCCACCGTGGCAACCGGCCAGACCAACACCGGATGCGACAGCCAGGCTGGCGTTTTTGTTCTGCTCCTTGGTGATGGTGCCCATGGTCCATGCCGGAACCAAAAGATGCAGCCCATTCAGATATTCCAGGTCAAGCAGGCTGTCCAGCGTATCCGAAACGGTTACCTCGAAGCCTTCTTCCCTAAGAACACGGGCAAAAATTTCAGAAACCTGGACTGGTTCGTGACCTTGCCAACCGCCTTGAACAATCAATGCTTTGCGCATGGCTATAATCCTCCTCGTTGTGGCGCTTTCGCGTCTTATGGGACGGCCTGTGACCGCTTCCCTGATGTTTCCATCATACCGGATCGGCACTTCTGCCACTCGCCATTTCATGCTATGATGTAGACAAATTGTTGCAAGCACAGGATGGAGGAATAATCGGCATGGCAGCTTTCCATGAACAGAGGCGTTACTCGGACTCATACCATCTTACGATCCATCGCGCTCATGAAATGGATTTTCTGGCTCATTATCACGGTGAAGTTGAATTATTTTTCGTTCAAAGTGGAATGCAAAAGCTCGGGATTAACAACCAGGTGCTGACGTTGGCTGCTGGACAGATCGGTGTTGTCGCACCCTGGCACATCCACTATTATGAAGATGCGGGACCGGTCAAAGGTTATATGCTGATTTTCGATCCTGATATCATGGGCAGGCATTTCCCGACCCGTTCAGGATTGTGGACGTTCAATCCTGGTGGTGACACCTTTTCTATGCTGTCCGGCTTGTTGCTGCAACTGCACGATGAGATGAAGGTGAAGCATGCCTATTATGAGCTGGCGGCTTCCAGTTTGCTGAACCACTTCTTCGTCAGGCTGTTCAGAGCTGACAAGGTAAATCCATTTAATGAAATGCTCACTGAAGGGCCGAAACAACATGAGCTCATGCAGGATGTCCTGACTTACCTCGCCGGGAATTTTCAGAATCCAATCAACCGTGATGGCCTTGCCCGGCAATTTGGCATCAGCTCGTCTCACCTGTCCCGGATTTTCAAAGCAGCTACCGGTTTGTCGCTGACAGAATACCTGGCCCGACTGCGGGTTGAGCAGGCGCGCGCGTGCATCTTGGCCGGCCGAGATTCGATCACAGATATTGCGCTGAGCAGCGGCTTTGAGAGCATCCGGACATTCAACCGCTGCTTCCACCGGATACAAGGCTGTTCACCCAGTACGCTGCGGCAGTATCCGCTGGGTGATCATTGACCCTTAAGCGGTTTTGCGTTACCCTTATTGTATCTTTACGCTTCTGAAAGGCTTCAGTCATGCTGTTGAGAGTCAATAATCTGCGGAAAAATTTCGGATCCAACAGGGTACTGTCCGATGTTTCATTCCAGGCCGAGTCCGGTTCTGCGCTCGGTTTACTGGGCCGCAATGGCGCCGGCAAGACGACGACGATCCGGATCATCATGCAGGTGTTTCCACCTGACAAGGGAGAAATCCTACTTGATGGTATCCCGTTAAGCCATTATACCGTTTCGTTTGGCTACTTGCCTGAAGAAAAAGGACTGTACCCCAAACAGACCATTCGCAACCAGCTGGTCTATCTTGCCCGGCTACGCGGTTTGAGCATGAGTCAGGCGAAACAGGCTGTTCAAACCTGGCTGGACCGCCTGGATCTGTCTCAGTATCTGGATAAAAAGCTAGAGACTCTGAGCAAGGGCAATCAACAGAAAATTCAGCTGGCCCTGGCCTTGTTGCATGACCCCGACATCATCATCCTCGATGAGCCGTTCAGCGGTCTTGACCCGGTCAACGCGCTACTACTCAAGGACATCGTCCGCGAGCAAGTCCAGGCAGGCAAAATCATCCTTTTCTCCAGCCACCAGATGAATTATGTTGAGCAATTCTGTGACCAGGTCGCAATCCTGCATCAGGGTGTCATCAAAGCAACTGGATCGATTCGCGAGCTAAAACGCGGTTATACGCAAAACAGGCTGCAGGTTCGCTTTGGTAAAGGATCTGATCG
>JAWSUP010000049.1:0-15569 GCA_033549405.1 Bacillota bacterium
TGGCAGCCTTTGCTGATTGCCTTTATCAATCTCCTGCTGCCACATTTTCGCCATTTCTGATGCAATACAATAGGTATGATCCTGTGTCTCCCCCAGGTTCATGCCAGATGACTGATATCCGCTCCATGTCACATCGGTCAGATCAAAACTCTGGTTGTGCTCCCGGCTCAACCCAAATACGTTTTTCATCGGTTGCCTGATTTTGTCTTCCTCATTCATGATAAGACCATGGCCATGGGCGTTGGACTGGCCAAGAATGATCAGAACTGCCGCATCAGATTCAGCCAGACTGGTCAGGTGCACTGCCTGCTCATTGATGTGGTCTTTACTCGTATTCGGATTCTTTTCATCAAATTTTACCACGTTGTCCTCCATTTTTCGAGCTCAAGATTGTATTCCTTAAAACTGATTTCATCTGACATCATTTTATCTGACATCATTCTATCATACAGGCAAACTTTTAAGCAGATTTGCCTGCATGGTTCATTGATATCAATTCAGAAATAAAGTATGCTTGAGCTGAGCAATGAAGTGCGTTTAAAAAGGCAATGCAAAGAACGCACGGCGGCAGATTGGGGGATCACCATGACTGTTCAATTGATGGTTGGCGCTGCTCGCGCTGTCATTTCACCACCTGTGGGAACACTATTAATGGGATACGCGCCGGCCAGACCGGCCAAAGCAATCCACGACGATCTGACAGTGTCTGTTCTGGCGCTGGCTTATGGTAATAAACAAGCCTTGCTGGCATCGGCGACAATCGGTATTTTCGATAATAAGCGGGTTCAGGACATCCGGCATGCGATTGCCGGCCAGACCGGGATTCCCTGGCAGAACATCATCCTCTGTGCGACCCATACACATTCAGGTCCTGAAACCAGCGCTGTTCACGGCTGGTCTGACCTGAATACCGGATATTATGAATCCATTCTCGAACCAAGGCTGATGGAGGCTGTCCGTGAAGCTGTTGACACAATGGAGGCGGTCAAGACAGGAATTGGCACTTCGCAAAGTGATGTGGGTGTCAATCGCAGAAGTATTGACCGCAATGGCAAAGTCAATCTGGGTCAATGCCCATGGGGTTATTATGATCCAACGATGACAGTCATCAGTTTCCGTTCACCGAAAAGAGTTGTAGCCAACATTATCCACTACTGCGCCCATGCGACAGCTGCCGGCCGGAATGATGAAATCACCCGGGACTGGCCAGGGCCGATGGTTGATCGACTGGATACTGTCACGGGCGGGGTCACTTGTTTTCTGAACGGAGCAATCGGCGATACGGGACCTCGTCTGCCCAATGGTGCAACAACCGGTGATCTTGCTATGGCGATGGAACTGGGAGCCAAGGCGGGGATCGATGCGGCCGGCGCCTATCACAAGATCAAGGAATGGCGCTCACTGGATCTGGGTATGATCAGCAGGGAAATTTGCTTCCCCTATGCGCCATTGCCGCCCTTGTCTGAAGCAAAGGCTGCTATACAGCAGTTTGCCGATCCTGAATCGCTGTTTGGCATGCCCCGGGCAAATTATGTCCGTTGGCGGAATATCATTGCGGAATACGAAAGCGGCCGGGATCTGGAAACACATTTTCATTATGACCAGACACTTATGAGGATCGGGCCCGTAGTTTTCGTACCGTTCGCTCATGAAATGTTCGTTGAAATGACACTGCGGCTCAGGCATTACAGCCCCTATCCCCATACATTGTGCCTAAGCAACGCCAATGGCGCGTATGCCTACTTCCCGACCCAGGACCAGATCTGCCGGGGTGGCTACGAAATCGAAGCCGAGAAACTGCTGAACACCTATATCCTTGCCCCTGATGCAGACGAAGCTGCTGTTTCAGAAAATCTGACTTTGATAGAAGACTTGAAATTACAACAAGAACAATAACCTGGCGCTATGCCCCGGTGTTCATCATTCCATGTTTTTTTGCCAGGCAGTAACAGCGGGCAATATTTTCTAACTTCGTTAGCCGATGCACATATCCTTTTATTTGAAATCTGCCCGGACGTTTTGTCTCAGGCCGCAAGAGCTTCTTTGTCATGCTTTCAATGTCCTGTTCTGATCCCATAGCCAGTATTGTATGGTCAAATTGGGCGTTTATCTTCAGGTCAGGTCCCAAAGTCTCTAAGTACAGGCCATGATCAGCAAACAGGCCCGGTCCATCAATCAGTGATATCCCAAGTTTATCATGCAGGATCTTGTAATGCTGCATGCTTCTTCCGCACAAATGGATGCCTCTCCAGCCTTTGGTAAAGGCTGAATAATACTTTTCATGGCAGGACAAGACAAATCGCTCAAACAATTCTGATGAGATCATCTGCAGGCTGTCATCGATTCCTAAAAAACCTTCTTGAGCCGGCACCGGCATTTCTAATCCGTTGATCAGCCGATACCAGGCTTTTGTCCGGGCAATTGATTTTTCTGTTATGAGAGCCAGGTATGTAACAACCCAGTCAGGATCATCATACATATCAAGGCAGAGCTGCTCTAACCCGCGTATTTCTGCAGCCTTGGTGAAAATTCCTTGAGTCCCTCTTCCAGGCATGGCTATTTCGATTGGTCGATCACAAAAGGTTCGGCCTTCTACAAGTTCTTTGAGAGCCCAATATAAAGTATAGGCGCTGTTCTTCCTCACCTGTGCCTCAGGGTCAAGGTTGGCGATATGTTTCAGTAGATCCTCTTTGCCCATTGGCAGAGGTTTAGCCCAGGCATAATCGTTTTCCTGATAAACTACATCACAGCCAAAGAATTCGTTCTCTTCCATCCAATGGACCGTGTTTACAGTCCATTTATCCGGAATGCCAGGTATCATATCTCCGATGATGTTGTTAACAAACCAGTGATTCCCCTCAAGCTGAGCGTTCAGGTGCACAACAGGATCTGAATAAAAGTCCATAAAACTATGCTTGCTTTGTTTCAGCCAGAATTGTTCATCGATCATAAAGGTTATTGGAACACGATCATTCGCTTTCTTAGCGTAAGCTTCATAGAGTGCCTTCACCTCATCAGCATGTTGCTTGAAATCAATGGCAGCTCGATCATCAGTCACTTGAGCAGTTATTGCGTGCTTCACACAGAACCTCCTCGAATTTGCCTGGTATGAACCGATAAAATGGTTTACTGCCATTATAGTCCACATCAGCAGTTTTGGGTATTGACATGCAACTCGGGCTTTTTGTGTGTTTGACCAACAAGTGATCAACAGAGTTTCATGAAGTGGTTTCATAAAGCATAAATGTTATTGTTGACTTAATTGCATATAGTGAATACAATAATAACAAATAAAAAGCGTCATTTTATCAAGGCTTTTTTCAACCTGATAACTATTACTTGATTTGTTTTGATTTGATCATGAATTGGCCTATGGTCTGTTGCGGTAAGACAACCTGGAGAAGCGAACGACTTGAATAGAAATATCTGGTCACCTGTGCACATGAGCATCACAGGGCCATTGTAAGGGGGGATTCATCCAGTCATTCTTCAATTCAACAATCTGCCTGAGACTCAGACAGTCAGGGCAATGTCAGTGTTCTGTTAAGACTCATCACTTAAGACAAATATGAGCAGCGTCATGCACGTAACAGAATGGTCTCTAACACGAAGATGGGGGTAATTATATCGATGAAATTTGATCGTTCAACATTATCTGTTTCAGAACAGATACATAAGCCAAAGAAAACCATGTTTCAAAGATTCTGGCTCGACAGATGGGTATTACTCCTATTGGCACCCACGATTATTTTATTGTTCCTCTTCAACTATCTGCCAATGTTTGGATTGTCTATGGCTTTTCAGAATTATAAAATTGGCAGATCCCTGATTGCCTTTGATGGTTCTGTCGAGTGGGTCGGCCTTAAACACTTCACCGATTTTGTAAATTCAATTTTCTTCAAAAGAATTTTCTACAATACCATTCGTTTAAGTTTCAAGAGCATCTTGTTCGGGTTCTGGGTGCCGGTGGTGTTTGCATTATTACTCAATGAAGTCAAGGTCAAATGGTACAAGAAGGTCACACAAACCTTTGTCTATCTGCCGTATTTTATTTCAACAGTCATCGTTGTGGCGATGATGATCAGTATGACATCAACCGAAGGCGTGGTAAACCGGATTGTTCAAATGACAGGCGGGAAATCCATTTTCTTTATGCAGGATCCAAAATACTTCGACGGTTTATATATCTTCACCCAGATCTGGCAGACCTTTGGTTACAGTTCCATTATCTATCTGGCAGGTATTGCCAGTATAGACCCGTCTCTGTATGAGGCCGCAACAGTCGATGGAGCCAATCGCATGCATAAAATCTGGTTTATAACATTGCCTGGAATCCTGCCCATGATTGTCATTTTGTTGATTTTATCAGTTGGCGGCATCCTCAATGCCAATACAGAAAAAGTTTTACTCATGTACAGCTCGCCTTTATACGACCGGGCGGATGTCATCGGTACATATGTTTATCGCATCGGCCTTGTGAATGCCAAATACAGCTATACGACGGCGGTCGGGCTGTTTTCAAACATCATTGCTTTCGCGTTGGTTTTTTCAACCAATATGATGGCAAGAAAGTTCACTGAATACAGTCTGTGGTAAGGAGGAGGTGAGTTGAAATGGCTAATAAGACATTATATGGTATGAAACTGTTGAAAAAGAATAAAATCAATCAGGATTCCCGAATGGTGAGCGCAGTTATCTATATCTTTATTGGTATCGTTTCGCTGATCACACTCTATCCATTCATCTTTATAGCAAGCAATTCGATCAGCGATCCAGTGGAAAGTGCAGCAAATACCATTTGGATACTCCCCAAAGGTCCTTTGTCAATAAAATCATATCAGCAGATTTTTACGAGTGACACGATCGGGCGTGCCTTTCTCAATTCAGTTTTTTTCACGGTTTTAATCACATTTCTCAATGTTTTTAATTCTGTACTGGCAGGTTATGCACTTTCAAAGAAGGGCCTTTTTGGCAGGAAATTCATTATTATTCTCATCATGATCCCCATGTTTTTTCATGCCGGCCTGATCCCGACTTTTATTACGATTACCAATCTGGGCATGTTCAACAGTCTATGGGCGATTGTCTTGCCAAGTATCTGCGGCATCTGGAATATCATCCTGGCCCGAACCTATATCAACAACCTGCCTATCTCGCTTAAAGAAGCAGCTATTATTGATGGGGCAACCGATTTTCAAGTCATTATCAATGTGATTATCCCCTTGTCAAAGCCGATTATCGCTGTCCTTGCACTTTACACTGCACTGGGTGTCTGGAATGCATGGTTTAATTTCCTGATTTATCTGCCGTCGCATGCCGAATGGCATCCCCTGCAGCTATTTCTTACAAAGTGCCTGATCTGGGGCAATCTGAATGCTGTCCTGAACCCGTCAACCGAGATGGATCCGGAACTGGTCAAGAACAAGCTGCTCATGGCAGCTGTCAACGCTCAGCTCAAATATGCGGTTGTTATGGTTGCATCGATACCGGTCATCATGATTTATCCATTTGTGCAAAAATATTTCATTCAAGGCGCGCTGCTGGGCTCGCTCAAGGAATAGGATAGATGCTGTGTTGATCATTTGACACGGACAAAAGCGTCTACCATCGTATTTTGGTCAAACGACCATGTCTGAAAAGAAAGGGGGGATCCTGTACAGCACAACTGAATTTTCATTTTACAGGAGGTATGAAGATTATCCAAAACCAGAGATCAAAAGGACCTGACACAAACAACAAGGAGGTATAAACCCGATGAAGAAGTACTTAAGCCTGATGCTTGCTGTGCTGATGATTGTTGCCATTTGTGCCGGATGCACGACTACATCCACGACAGGTGGAACTGGAACAACCAAAGCAACGACAGCCAGCGGTGAACCCGTTGACATTGTTGTGCTTGTTGCCGACAATAATGACCCGGCATATCCGCTCAACATGGATCGACCAACCATGAAAAAAATAGCAGAAGTTATGCTGGAAAAATTCAATGTCAACTGGTCTATTGAATCATCACTTGGCGAGCGGTTTGAAGAAACGCTCAGCACCCGCCTGGCATCTGGCGTTGATCTGCCTGACATGATCAAGCACCGCTTCTCAGATTCGCGTCTTGTTGAAATTTATGAAAGCGGATTAATCCTGAGCTTGAATGACTTGATTGATGAATATGCACCCGATGTCAAGAAGGCGTTTGAAGAGGAAATGCCGTATCTGACCATTGCGAACGGAACAGCAGACGGTACAATTCTCCGTGTTCCGCAAGTCGTGGCCAACATTCAGCACCAGGTCAGAGTCATTGGTGTCCGCAAGGATTTCTGTGACAAGGCTGGCCTCGAGCTGCCAAAGACCACTGATGATTTCTATAACATGCTCGTCGCGTTCAACAAACAAGATGTCAACGGAACCGGTAAAGAGGACATCGTTTTCTGGCCGAGTTATGCCAACATGAACTATTCACTCGGTACTGCTTTTGGCGTTTATGGCGCCCAGACAGCCAATACTTCCTGGTGGTATGATGCTGACAAGAAACTGTACAATTCACTGGTCACCGATATGGCAAAAGATTATGTTGCTTATATCAGCAAACTCTATTCTGAAGGTCTGATCGCTGCAGCATTTACGAACTATACTGCCGATCAAAGAAATGAAGCAGTTTACGCCAACAAAGTCGGCGCAACCGTCGGTGCCTGGTGGGACGGCGTAATCATGGCAGGAACGCTTTCCAATAAAGGAATCAAAGGCGAACATGTCACCATTAAAAACCTCGTCAAGAACGATTCCGACAAGTCCATGAACATTCTCTTGAACCTTGGTGGTTACAACGGCTTCATGATCACAAAAGACTGTGATTCACCAGAAAAAGCCATGCAGATCATCAACTACGGTTACACACTGGAAGGGTCACGGCTGGACTACAACGGAGAAATTTATCCTGGCGGCGACTATTACAAAGCGACCGACGAATCTAAAATTGATCCTCGCCTGCAGGGTAAGTTGTCTTCCGGACAGATGGAATATACTGAAAAAGGTCAAGCTGAAATGAAAGCCGAACCCAAACTCTGGAACAAAATGGGATTCAACACGGGTGTCTTAGGTCAATATCTGATCGGTACATCCGGTGATATCGCCAGAGAGTTCTTTTACACTTTCACAGTCGAAG
This sequence comes from Bacillota bacterium, assembly GCA_033549405.1. Classification (GTDB taxonomy): domain Bacteria; phylum Bacillota; class Clostridia; order Saccharofermentanales; family UBA5734; genus JAAYBY01. The sequence continues at coordinate 7,157 of JAWSUP010000049.1, forward strand.
CTTGCGGTCTCGCAGCGGACATCGACTGGAATCTAGAAAACCTTGACTATTTCATCAAGAATGGCGTTGCTAATACCGCATTTGTAGCACCAACATCTGAACAGACAACAAAGCTTGATGAATATGCAGACCTGTTCACCTACATAGATGAACAAATCCAGAAATTCATGATGGGTACGCGTGACATTGGCGAATGGGATGATTTTGTTGCTGAGTGCGAAGCACAGGGTCTTGCTGATGTGACAGCAATCAAACAGGGGCTCTTCGACAGCTATGTCAGCATCATGGACGAAATGGGCGCCATGGTCTTCACTGACTGATTTGAGACTTCATTCCGGTCATTCAGAAATACTTCTGTAAAGGTGGGCAGGCAGATAGCATATCTGCCTGCCCAGTAAAAAAAGGCTTCACGTCGATACCCTCTCTCTGGGTCTTGTGTGCCATCAGATTGATCTCAAGCTCATGTATCATGCTAGTAAACAAAGAAGTTAATTGGATTATTGTAATATGTCTATAATAAAACACCTTAATGCAATAAAATTTCAGAAAGAACGATTTATATATTGACTTAGTTAAATTTCGTGAATACAATTAACTGTATAAAGCCATCTCTTGTCTGATTGTTGATCACACGAGACAGAGATGTTTGTATATATCAAAAATCAACCAAGCATGTCTGATCGGTAAAGTTATTTGTGAAAAAATGCGGGAGGGTAAGCATATGTATCGAATAGGTCAAGAAGAAATAGACGCCGTGGCCCGGGTCATTCGGTCCGGTCACTTATTTCGGGTTAACAACGATTTGAAAGAAGTCGAACATTTCGAAAAGGAACTGGCTGAGAAATTTGGTGTAAAATATGCGCTGTGCTTGTCGGGCGGTACTTCCGCCCTGACCTGCGCACTGGTCGGGATGGGCATCGGACCGGGTGATGAGGTGATCATTCCGGCTTATACTTTCATGGCAACAGCACTGGCTGTTACATCGGTCGGCGCCATACCAGTGCTGGCTGAGGTTGACGAAACAATGACACTGGATCTGGATGATGTTGAGAAAAAATTGACACCAGCTGTCAAGGCTGTCATACCGGTAGACATGGTCGGCTTTCCCTGCAATATGCTGCGGCTGAAGAAAATGAGCGAGCAGTATGGATTCAAAATTCTGGAAGATTCCTGTCAGGCAGATGGTGGCGGTTTCGGCGGAAAGCGGCTTGGCGTCTGGGGCGATGCCGGTTGCCTGAGCTTCAATGACTACAAGATCATGTCGGCAGGTGAAGGCGGAGCCGTATTGACCAATGATCGCCAGATATATGAACGGGCGATGATTTATCATGACGGCGGGGCAGCCTTCAGGCCATATTCAGGCGAGATTCTGGAGCCTTTCTTCATGGGAACGCAATATCGTGTCAGCGAGATCACCGGAGCGGTTCTGCGGGTTCAACTGCAGCGGTTGGATGGTATCCTGTCTGATCTGCGGCGAACAAAACGTGCGATCATGTCCGGCCTTGCCGATTCTCCGGGCGTTTGTTTTGCGCCCAGTCATGATTCAGAAGGTGATTGCGGTACAACCCTGGCCTTCACGTTCGAAAGTGAAGCCAAGGCCCGCCGGTTTGGCGAATTGGCCCAGGTTGGCGTCTGGCTGCCCATTGACAGCGGCAAGCATGTCTACACGAACTGGGAACCGCTGCTGTCAGGCCGAGGCGCACACCATCCGGCACTCAATCCCATCAACCTGCCGCAGAACAAGGGATTGCGCACTCATTACAGTAAAGATATGTGCCCAAAGACGCTTGATATCCTTGCCCGGACAGCCTACATCAGTCTGCGGGCAGATTGGTCAGATGAGAAGATTGCCAGCGTCACCGATGCGTGTCGTCAGGCCTTTAAAAAAATGGCTGTTGAATGAAGGTTGTTTTTGCGGCATCAGCAGATTGTCAGCAAATCGAGACAAACATAATCATGGAGGTTTAAGAACATGGGAAAAGCAAAATTTGCCTACACCGTCTGGCAGTGGGGAACAGAAAACAAAGAGCAATTCGTACAGGCTTTGAAAGACATCACCGAAGTCGGCTTTGACACGTTTGAAAGCGTCAAGGCAGCCATCAATGTGTTTGATGGTCAGCCGGGCCCGTTTCTCCAACTCTGTAAAGATTACGGCGTACGGCCGAATGGTTTCTATTTTCATCTGAACGGGCAATGGGACAACGATGTCGAAGATGTCAAAAAGAAGCTGCCTTTCATGGCTGCGTGTGACATCCATCGTATGAATGTTCAGGCAGTCGGTGTCAAAGGGCGTCCGGCCAACCAGGCCGAACTCGACTATGACCTGAAGGCAATTAATGCCATTGCCAAAATGGCAAAGGAATACGACATATTACCTTGCGTCCATCCTCATTATAATACGACTGTCATGTATGAAAGCGAAATCGACTTTATCATGCAAAACACAGATCCCGAATTGGTCGCATTCGGCCCGGACACAGCTCACATGACTGCAGGCCAGTGCGATCCGGTGGCTGTTATCCGCAAATATGCCGACAGGGTCAAGTTTACGCATCTCAAGGATATAACCGGAGACGGCGTCGAGGCGGCAGGCATGCAGGCCGGCGTCGAGGTGTACAGCAATTTCCGCGAACTGGGTGAAGGCCTTGTCGACTTCCCTGCTATCTTCAAGATCCTGGATGATGTTGGCTTTGATGGCCACCTGACCGCAGAACTCGACCGCAGCCGTTTCAGCAACAAGAGAAGTGCGGAGATCTCGTTGGCATACCTGAAGAAAAATTACAAGCAGGACTGAGGGCTCCAGACAAATAACTTGCCCTGAAAGGTACGCTCTATGAAAATGATCGATGTCAATGTGATGCTCGGGCCCTACCCCATGGCAACGCGATATCGAAACGTCGATGGACTGCTGCAGTATCTGGATGACTACCGGATTACTGCAGCAGTCGTCGGTCATACCAATGCGCAGATGACCCCCTGGATCTATAATGCGGAGATGTCCGGCATTGCCGCAGCCTCCGGTGGTCGCATCGAAGCTTGTCATGTACTTGATCCGATGCTGGCGGAAAAGAGCGAACCCGGATCAGGAACGCTGATCGAACGGCTCCGTGTCAGCAGACCCGCCGCCATTCGTCTGCTGCCGGCTTCACAAAAATACCCCTTGAGCGCTTTCTTCTGCGACCAGATCCTTGAGCCGCTGAACGTATTGCGCCTGCCATTGCTGCTTGACGCTTCTGAACTGCGATCCCTGGCCGACATACCCCCTCTGGCCAGGGATTTTCCTGATCTTCCGATCGTCATTCTGCGCCATTACTTCAACAGCAGCCGTGCCATTACGCCTTTGCTGACCAAACTGGACAACGTGTACATCGATATGAACATCATGATTGACACAGGCTTTTTGGAGGAATTGGTCAATGAACGTTGCGGCAGTGAGAAACTGCTGCTGGGCAGCGGACTTCCGATCCATGTTCCTGCAGGCGGTCAGTCCATGATCTTTTATTCCACCATCGATGTACAGCATAAGGAGAATATCCTGCACGCCAACTGGGAGCGGCTGCAAAGGGGGATCCGTTATGACGATCAGGGATGAGGCATACGCCGGCCAGCCGATATCGGCTTTTATAATCGATGCACACACACATCTGGCGCCTTACTACATGAGCGGCTGGTATCAGACCCCCCATGAGACAACGAATGAAGCCATTGTCGCCAGCATGGACCGGCTGGGTATCAATTGCCTGGTTTCAGCCCCTCATGCGCTGGTCACGGGCATGATGGCCAGGGCTAATGAGCTGGTGGCTGCTGCTGCAGATGAGTTTCCGGATCGTATCTACGGGTATCTGTCGGTTTGTCCGGGTGAAGGCCTTGATGCGCTTAAGGCAGAACTAAAGAAATACGAGCATCACCCAAGATTTGTCGGCATGAAATTCCTGCCGGGATATCATGGCAAGCTTGAACAGCCGGAGTATCAGTATGCCGCTGATTATGCAGCTGAAAAGAAAGCGGTTGTTCTGACCCATACCTGGAGCAACAGTCCGGATCTGGCAGAAGTAGAAGAACTGGCAGCAAAGCGACCGGATCTGCGGGTGCTCTGCGCGCACCAGGGAGGTGGCGCAGCTCATCTGTCTCACCGTTTGGCTGAAATCATGAAGCGTGTACCTAATATCAATATGGAAATCTGTGGTTCTTTGATCAATCCACTGGCAATCGAGGATCTGGTTGAAATGGTCGGTGCAGAACGGGTGGTCTTCGGCAGTGATATGATTAACCTGGATGTGCGTTATGACTTCGGCCGCGTCGTCTTTTCGCCACTGCCTGATGCGGATAAAAGAAAAATCCTGGCTGACAACTATCTTCTACTGCTTCAGGAATCACAAATGGGCAGGATTCAGGTGAATCAGGCATAATCTGACTGGCGGGAGCAGAAAGAGACGGATTGAAAATGAGGGATTACTGATGGTTAAAACACTTGAAGCGGGTGTCGCAAGAACTGACATAACCCCTCCAACAGGCACCGTCCTGATGGGTTATGCGCCGCGGCAATCAACAGCAGTCCACGATGCACTCACAGCAACAGCTTTGGTGCTGAAATTCGGTGATGAAAAAACAACCATCATCAGTATCACCACCACGATCATCGATGATGAAGAAGTCGAAAGAATCAGAGAAGGTGTGAACCTGGCAACAGGGATTGACAGTGCCAAAATCACGGTCTGTTCATGCCAGATACATTCTGGTCCTGCTACGCAAACCTGCTACGGCTGGGATGACCGCAACGATGCCTATTGCCAGGGTATTCTCGAACCGGCGATTATTCAGGCAGTCCAGAAGGCAGATCAGACACTGCGCCCTGTCAAAGTCGGTGTTGGCAGTGGCAGCAGCCTGACCGGCATCAACCGACGGCAGGTGACAGAGCAAGGCTCGATCGTACTGGGGCAAAACCCATGGGGACCCTACGATCCGGAGATGACTGTCGTTCGCCTGGTGACAGAGGATCTAAATCCACTGGCCAATCTGGTCCATTTTGGCGCTCATCCAACATCGATCGGTGCAACTGGCGATATCACCCGCGACTGGCCAGGTATCATGATCGATCGGTTGGAGCAAGTAACCGGCGGGATAACCCTGTTTCTCAATGGAGCTGTTGGTGATATCGGTCCGCGGTTGAGCAATGGAAAAACCACCGGAGATCTTCAGCAAATGATCGAAGTCGGCAATCGGGCTGCTTTTGATGCCGTTACGATCTGCCGGCGTATTTCTGAATTCAGAAGTATGGATCTTGAAACGCAGATTGGCGTGATCCGTCTGCCGTATCGGCCGCTGCCTTCTTTTGACATGGCTAAAGAAAAGCTGGTTCAGTCTGAAGCCCGGAAAGATCAGCCAGGCCTGGGCAAAGCTGAGTATTCCTATTGGCAACGTGTGATCCAGGAGTACACGTCAGGCAACATCAAATCAGAGAAGGTCCGTATCCAGACGATCACCCGCTTGGGTCCCATTGTGTTTGTTCCGTTCTCCGGAGAACCATTTGCAGAAATCGTTTTGAGGATGAGGCAGTACAGCCCATATGCCCATACACTTTGCCTGAGTACGACCAATGGAAGTGATGGCTATCTCCCCACCCGTGATTCGCTTCACCGGGGCGGATATGAAGTCGATGTGGCCAAGGCTTTCAGCGCCTACATTCTTGCTGAAAACATCGACGACATTCTGATCAGTGAAAATCTGCAGTTGATCAGGGCCTTGTAAACGACCTTCACCCGCTCCTGGTCCAAGAACGGAGGTATGTATATGTTCAAAGCCGGCGCCGGAATGATTGACATCACCCCTGTGGCAGGCACACATCTGGCTGGTGCCGCATACGGTGAATACAGGCCAGCCGAGATGGTCCTTGATCCGCTCTATGCCAAAGCGGTCGTTATCCAGTCCGATCAGGTTTCACTCTGCATCGTAACGCTTGATGTCATCATTATAACTGAAAAGTATTGTGAAAAGATCCGTTCCGCAGTAGTTGATCTATATGGCTTTTCCCATGACGCGATCATGGTTCATGCGATCCAGACCCATTCGGCACCGGGTGTCGGCGGCTTCATGTTTGATCAGGACCATCCTGTGGGACTGACCCCCGAAACAGAATTTCTTAATGGCGGGGAAACGGCGTATTCGGAGTTTGCCTCCGACAAGGCGATTCAGGCTGTTACCCTGGCGATGCAGAATATGCGGCCGGCCAGCCTCGGTGTCGGCCGCAGCCTTGCCGATCACCTGGCCTTTAACCGGCGTCTTGTGACCAGGAAGGGCTCGGTTGTCATGCCGGGCTTATGGTCAACCGCCAGCCAGCCCCTTGGGCCGGCAGACCTGCTCTATTATGAAGGGCCGACAGATCCTGAAGTGGCTGTCCTCTGCCTGCGCGATGATCATATGGACATGATCGCCATGTTGCTGCACTTTACCTGCCATCCTGTCAATGTCTTCAGCACCGTCAGGAGTTGGAACGCGGTGTCGTCGGATTGGCCGGGTGTGTGGACTAAAGAGGTGCAGAATGTCTTCGGTCCATCTTGCGTCCCGCTTGTCCTCAACGGCTGCTGCGGCAATCTGAACCCATGGGATCCATTTGCACCGGATTTTGTTGCTGATCATCGGCGTATGGGAAAGCGCTTATATCAAGTGACAGAAAATATCATCAAGAAGATGCGTTTCCAGGCAACGAGCGAACTCGATTTTCGATCCAGCCAGGTTGCTCTTGATTATCGCCAGATCCCGGAACAACGCCAGGCTGAAGTGGATCAGATCATCGGCGAGCACCCACAAGTGTGGTTTGATGATCCGATGCGACAGAAAACAGATAACCGCTGGTTTTTGGCTGCCTCGACAAAAAGTATTGAGTTCTGTAAAATAAGGATGCCGTCATTCCTCTATGAAGTTCAGGCATTCAGGATTGGTCAAACTGTCGTTGTCGGCTGGCCGGGTGAGCCTTTTGTCGAAGCACAACTGGCCTTGAAAACGATGACGCCAGCCCAATATACGATGGTAGCCCATTGCACCGCCCAGTATGTCGGTTATCTGCCGACAGCCGATGCGTATGCCCGGGGCGGTCATGAAGCAAATCCCGATTGCACGTACTGGGCCAAACTGGCTCCCGGCTCTTTGGAACGGGTGACCACATTTACAAAAGACCTGATCCGCACGCTGTATCAACAAGAACAGTAATTGAAAGGAGAATACAATCATGTCTGCAAAATTTACCTATGCTCAATGGCCTTGGGGGGTTAAATCAAAAGAACAGTTTATTCAATCCTGCAAGGACCTGCAGGAAGTCGGCTTTCAGTATTTTGAAAGTGTCAAAGCGTTTATTGATGTTTTCAAAGATGACATCGATGATTTCAAAGCGATATCGTCGACATATGGTATCAAACCTGTCAGTTTCTATTTTCATCTGAACGGTACAAGAGAAAATGATATTGACGATTTTATGGCCAAGCTGCCTTTTTTGCAGGCCACCGGTGTCAATCAGGTCACTATTCAACCTAAGGGAGTTCGTGGCCGAACGGCCAACGCAGAGGAGTTATCTGAGGCGGTCCAGACAGTTTCAGAACTCGGCCATATCTGCAAAGAAAATGGCATCATCGCCAGCCTGCACAATCATTTCAACACAGTTGTCATGATCGAAAGCGATATCGATTTTGTTTTACAGAACACAGATCCGAATGAAGTGTTTTATTGTCCGGATACCGCGCACCTTGTAGCAGGCGGCTGTGATCCGATCACGATCATGAGGCGATACAAGGAACGAATCCGCTTCACGCATCTCAAGGACATCGTTGGCCAGATGAAAACCGGTAAAATGGAAAATGGTGTTGAAGTCTATTCAGCCGAAATCTTCACGGAACTCGGCCAGGGAATTATTGACTTCAAATCAGTATTTGAGATTTTAAAATCGGTTCAATATGATGGCTATCTTTGTGTTGAGCTTGATCGGAGCCGTTTCGGCAACAAGGAAAGCGCCATCATGAACATGAAGTTCATGCAGGAAAACTGGTTATGAAAGCCGGGGTTGGTCGCGAGATTATAACGCCGCCTTTGGGTACGATACTCCTTGGCTATGCGCCTGGCAGGCCTGCTGAATCTGTTCATGATGATTTGCGTGTAACCTGCATTGCGTTGGCGCATGGGCGAACCCAAGCCATGCTGATCAGTGCGGATATCTGCATGTTCAGTGCAGAAACGGTTGCCTATCTCCGCAAGCGCATTCAAGAGGAAACCGGCATCCCTGCCGGCCACATTATATTGAGCGCAACACATACCCATTCAGGGCCGGTGACCAGCGCTACCGTTGGCTGGGGCAATCTGGACAAGACCTATGTTCAGGACATTCTGGAGCCACAGACGATCAAAGCGGCCAAAACAGCTTATGCAA
>JAWSUP010000050.1:0-15383 GCA_033549405.1 Bacillota bacterium
GATGAGAAGACCAGGACTTCGGGTTTGCTCTGCTCATATTTCTCCCGCAATTCTTTGAAATTCAAATCAAAACAGATCACACCGGCCACCTTGCCAAAGTCGGTTTGGATGATAGGCGCATCTTTACCGTACAGAAGATGGGCATCGAAATATTCACCGTGTACCAGATGGTTTTTGTTGTAGACGCCATCAATACCGCCATGGCGATTGATGAATTGGGTGGTGTTGCGTGACGTACCGTCAGGCAGCGTTCTGGCTGCTGAGTAAGCGATGTTGCAGTGATGCGCATTGGCAACAGCCATGAAATGGTCGCGGATGAGATTACCGCGTGCAGCATAGTAATCAAGCCGCTGCGCCAATGTGAAGTTGGGCGGTCGGTCGCAGGCTTCAGGCAGCACCACCAGATCCGGCTGGTCACAGAGTACGGACTCAAGCCAGAAATCCCAGTGGGCAATCATCTCTTCTACGCAGGCATTCATATCTTTCATGGGGTCCATTTCGTGGGGACGTGGCGCAACTGCGCTGACCTTGATGTACCGTGCCATATGGATAACCTCCTGTCTTTAATTTGAATTGTGAACAAAACAAACTCACTTTTATCTTAAGTGTACAACTTCTTTGCACTGGCCGCATAGCCCCTGTAAAAAAGTTCGCCGTCATAGCCGGGGTCATCGATAGGAATGTCATTGATTTGTATAACCGCTCCGTTTTGTTCTCGTGACAGCCGGCCAGCCAGCATGATTTTGACAGAATCTAGTAGTGTGTCCATTGGAGCGATCCGATTGGGTTTGCCTTCAAGAAACCGGATGATCTCATCCAGTAGTGCAGCGTAGAGCTTGCTGGTGTCGACTGTGAACTGATATGTTGATTTAGTGGTCATGATGGTATAAGCAAAAGGCTGCCAGCTGCCCATAAAGGTGTTGAAAAGAGCATTGACGCCATCACCGAAATCAACATAGAAGCTTTCGCTCATCTTGTCCTGCAATTGTCCACGTCCGACAAACCGGACAGAACGGGCGGTTTTCCCGGCTAATGCTCCGATACCTTCAACAACATGAATACCATAATTGAATTCGTCAACGCCTGATGTACCGAACAGGCTGATCACATCGCCTCGCTCAGTTACAGGCTTTTCCAGAAAGCTGACAATTTCCTGGCAGTACCGTACCGATGAAGAGCCAAGGATGACTGCACCCTTATTGACCAAGCAGGCCATTTTATGACAATCAGACAGATTTCCGACAATAGGTTTGTCTATGAAAACTGGCTTGCCCCTTTCGATAAATGGTATAGCATAATCCAGATGACGGTCCCAATGGCAGCTGTGAATAAATCCGATGTCACAAAGATCTGCCAGTTCTTCAAGCGTTTTGCACCGTTTTTCCAGTGCAAAACGTTTGACAAAAAAATTGACTTCTTCGTCTGACCGGAAGGAGTCATCATAGACACCAACATAGCGTGCTCTGTCGTCTTGTTCAAGGACTTTGCCAAATGCCATGGGATGTGATGTGTCAATCGTTATTGCGCCGATTCGTTTCATTGGTTTGCTCCGATCTTGTCAGATTGTCCTGCAAAAATCCGCTGGTATTGATTAGCCGGCTGATTCTGGGGAGAAGTACAGTGGTTGTCCTTTTTCAGATGATTCATAGGCCTTAACAATAATTTCGAGCGCCTGGCGGCCAGCCTGATCATCGACCAGCAGTGATACATTGCCCTGAACTGCCTGGATGAAATTTTCGTACTGTGCCATGTGGCCTGCTTTATCGATATCTGTGGGATTGCGATGAGATTTTTGGTTTGTGCTCTGCTGTGGGCATAGCCTTTCAAGCTCACCGGCAATCGTCCATTGAATGATTGTGTCCTCTTCCAGTATAATTGATCCTTTTTCTCCATGGATTTCAAGGCGTCTGGGAAATCCGGGATAAACGCTTGTTGTAGCTTGGATAACACCCAGAGCACCGGACCTGAAAGTTACGACAGCAGACAGTGTATCCTCGACCTCAATCTGGCGGACCAGTGTTTTGGCGCTGGCAAATATGCTCTGGAGTGGACCCGCCAGGTAGCGCAGCAAGTCTATACCATGAATACCCTGGTTCATCAGGGCTCCGCCGCCATCCATGGCCCAGGTTCCGCGCCAGGGGCTCTGGTCATAGTAAGATTGGGGCCGATGGTATTTCATATAAAGGTCTACCGATACAATCTGACCCAGATGTCCCTCATCTAAAGCAGCCTTGATTTGGCTGACTGCTTTGCTGAAACGTAGCTGGCTGATAACACCGACCAGTACTCCGTTCTGCCGGGCCAGCAAAGAGATCTGATCACTATCCTCTAAATTGAGGGCGATCGGTTTTTCGATCAAGACATGCTTTCCGGCTAGGATTGCCTGGATTGCTTGCTGTGCATGCATGCCGCTGGGTGTGCAGATGCTGATAGCATCGATCGACGGATCATTCAGCATCGACTCATATGAAGCATAACAGGTTGTCTGGTATTCAGTAGCTTTCTTCGCGGCCATGGTCGGTATGTGATCAAAAATTCCTGCCAGTCTGGCGTCTTCTTGGGCGTTGATCGCCTGAACATGAAACGAGGAAATCATGCCACAGCCGACAATTGCGAATTGGACTGGTTTTATCATAAGTCGGTTCCTCGCATCTTCCGCATGTGCCTGTCTTATAGCCGTGGCTGCAACAATATTCCGCCGCTGGTCTGGTAAAACTGCTCGTCCAGGTGATAGATCCCCTGGTCAGGTTCCAGCCACGGTGCGTGCGGAATTGGGTGGTTTTCTTTCATCTGTTCCCAGTTGATATAGTTCTGCTTGCCATTACTTTCCATGACACCGATTTTCAACCCCGGCAGCGGGTCGATGCGACAGGCGACATTCCGGTTCCAGTCGCACAGGTACGGGTTGACTGTCAGGTCCGCGCAGAAGCAGGGGACTTGACGGGCCTGGGCTACATCGAGCATCTTGAGTGACAGGCTGAGGGTTTTAGCGATCGGTTTCAGGGCAATGGCTCCATAGCCGAGGTCATCGATCAGGTGCCTGACATCTTCAGGACTGTGGGCACTCTCATCGCCGGCTATCCGGACCGGCAGATCACCGACGGTTATATTGAGACCTTCCGGAAAAGGTTCTTCAAGAATTACCGTGTGCGGCAGGACATCGATGGATGCCATGTAGTCCAACAAGTCAAGCAGACGTTCCTTAGTGTCGTAACGGCCATTGGCATCGAAGTAATAAAGAATGTGGCCACTGTCGGTATAAGGTGTTTCATAGTCTTTCAGCACCTGATGCACGTCCTGGATCCGCCGCTTGTCTGCCTCCAGCATTTCCTGTGGGTCATGGCGTGAACCGGGGTCCTGGCCCAGCTTGATCTTGAAAAAGAAAACGCCCTGCCTGGCCAGCTCATGGATCTGTTCGATGGGCATGCCATAAGTCACCAGGGGGATTACGCCGAGTCGGCTGTGCTGAGCGGTGAAGGCGCTGGTGAATCCTCTGGTCATGTCCTCGAAATGGGTCAGGTCATGCCTGGCTGCATAGAGCTGCCACAAGGCAAAGTCAACACTGACCAACGCATTGAGGACAAATGTCATCTGCAGATGTTTGCCCTGCGTCACTTGGCAGGCGTACGAATAGACAGATGGCAAAATCGCCTCGATCATCTCGGGCGGCGTAGTCAATGGCTGGTTCTTGAGCAGGGAAAGGGCCTTCTGTGTGACCATCAGCATGGCTGCATTGCCGCCGCTCTGACTGAAAGCAGAAAACACATAAGGATCCGACCAGAGGATGCTCTGCACCCCCAGCCCGACACCAGTATGGCCCTGGCTGTCTTCAATACGGCTGATGACCTGCCACAACTCATCGACAGCCCCGCCCTTGAAACCAAAGGGTGAAAGCAGAGGTTCCCGGACAAAATCCAGACCTGTCCTGACGATCTGCGACGGCATGCCGTTTGTGTTGCGCATCATCCTGCTCCCAACATCAGGCGATCGTGGCCAGCATGTCACGGGTCACCTGAGATACCAGCGGCTCTTGATTTAAGAGACGCTGGATCTCTTCATAGACATGTACGCCGATGCGGCCTTTACCATTATTAGCTTGTCCGGCCAGGTGCGGCGTCATGATACAGTTAGGTAATGACCGCAGGGGATGATCAGCTGCCGGCGGTTCAGGATCTGTCACATCGATGCAGGTATATTTGATTTTGCCTGATTTCATATGCTCGTACAGTGCTTTCTCATCGATGAGCGACCCGCGTGCCGTGTTGATCAGGATCACATCATCCTTCATCATCGCCAGGGTTTCGGCGTTGATCATGTGGCGTGTAGCAGGAATCGAGGGGGCATGCAGGGAGATAATGTCGCTCTCGCGCAGGATCCTGTCAAGGTCTGCTTTCTCTGCACCCATGCTCCGGATCTTCTCAGCGTCCAGGTAGGGATCATAGGCCAGGATGGTCACATCAAAGCACTGCAGCAGCTCGATGTAATGTTTGCCTGCATAGCCGCACCCGATGACACCAATGTTAATTTCAAACAGCTCCGTAATGGTATGGTTGTCATGCTTCCAGCCGCCTTCATGGATCATCTGGTTGAGCTGGTAAAAGTTCTTGGCAGCGGAGATTGTAAAACCAAGCGCTGTCTCCGAGACACCGCTGCTCAGGACAACGGCGCTGCTGATCAGCGGAATGCTGCGGTCAAAGAGCGCATCGCTGACGATCGGCTTGACACTGCCGGCTGCATGAGCGACCAGCTTCAGGTTGGGGGCGCAATCGAGGATATCTGCTGTCAGCGGACCATTGCCCCATGAGGTCACGGCGATATCGGCATCCCGAATCACAGACTTGATAACGTCCGTATCAGTCGCATCCGACTCGTTCAAACAGACTTCTCCGAGCTGCTTCAGCTTGATCATTGTCCTGTCGGTTATGACACCGGGCCTAACTTTGGCATTCATTAAAAGTGCAATTTTCATACTATTTTACCTCATGCAAATAATCATTGCATCAATGTGCTCTTCGCTATTATAGCAGTATATTCCAGAATTTCCGATAATTTATCCAAACATTATTTAACCATTATTCAGATGTTTTTGCACATTATTCACAAACATTATTTTGCTATCTTAATAATGATATATATTGACTTGGCTATGCCAGCTTTATGACGTCTCTAACCCTATACCTTTGGGTGCAATGATTCTGATTCAACAATAATGAAGCTGCTTTTTTTTAAGGCAGAGCAGAAATATCTGTCCATTTTAAATAAATCAACAGTTGATGAATTGATGAGACATGTACAGGTCATGTATTGTTATCTTTTGATAGAACATCCTTTTATTGTGGCAATTGCATACATTTATGAATAAAAAAGTTCCTCAATGGCAAACTAAATGATACCGATCTGGTTTGTATCTCAATGTTTGGCACGAACAAATGTATTATAAAATAAACATATTAATATGTGCGACATGTTTGGCTGTGTACTCGATATGTTGAAAAGCTAAACTCAGAATGCTTATCGGAAATAGCATAACTAGTTATTTACATAACACAATTGTCATATTTGTGACAAATCATTTGAAATATGCTAAACACTTGACGGTCAATCGTGCATATGATATAAAATGAAAATATGCTTTAAATATCCTTGCCAATTTCATCAAGTAATCGTCAGGCGATATCTGGCAATTGTGAAAGGAATTAAATTGTTACAATATAATATATTTTTTCATATACTGCATCTTGGTTACCTATTCTGGAGGATATACTCATGAAAGCAAGTGAATCATTATCCGGAGTACTGACCCCGGGGCGAAATCATAGAATTTTTCGGCAGCTCAAACTTGATTATCAATATTACCTACTGTTATTACCTGCAATAGTCTGGTATGTCATCTTTGCTTATGGTCCTCTGTACGGTTTACAAATTGCGTTTAAGAGTTACACAGGTGCCAGATCTATTCTGGACAGTCCTTGGGTTGGACTGAGACATTTCAGACTCTTTATCAACTCTTATTATTTTCCATTATTGATCAGAAACACCTTGTCGATATCGCTTTATTCATTGATTGCTGGCATGCCGATTCCTATGATTGTCGCCCTAATGTTAAACGAAGTCAAACAGAAAAAATATAAAAAAATAATTCAGACAGTTACGTATGCACCACACTTCATATCAACTGTTGTACTGGTTGGCATGATCACAATCGTTTTATCACCATCAACCGGAATCGTTAACTATACCATGAAAGCCTTTGGCTTGGATTCCCGTTACTTTATGGTAGAGCCGGGGTCATTTCGGCACATTTATGTTTGGTCCGGAATCTGGCAAAACACCGGTTGGAGCTCTATCATATATCTGGCAGCTTTGTCAGCTGTAAGCCCAGAACTGCATGAGGCTGCTGTAATAGACGGTGCGTCTCGAACGCAACGTATTCGTTATATAAACATTCCTGTTATATTACCGACGTTCATTATTCTACTGATTCTAAGTGCAGGTCAGTTGATGAGCGTCGGTTATGAGAAAGTACTTTTGATGCAAAATGACCTGAATAAGACGACATCAAACATTATATCCACTTATGTATATGAGCGCGGTCTATTGAAAGCCGAATACAGTTTCGCTTCAGCTGTTGGTTTGTTTAATAATGTTATCAATTTTATTTTACTGATCATTGTTAATGGTGTCGCCAGAAAATTTAGTGATACCAGCTTATTTTAGTATTTGAATATTCACATGAATATGAAGAGGAAAATAACATATGACGATAATCAAAGAAAGATCCTCTGATAAGCTGTTTAGCATCATTAATCTGACATTGATGACTCTGTTGACGATGCTTATCCTGTATCCTCTGGTGTATATAGTCTCTGCATCCATCAGCAATCCTGACTTCGTTAACACGGGAAAGATGTGGTTATTTCCAGTTGATATCACTTTCGAAGGATACTATCGGGTATTTCAGGATTCCGAGATAGTCAGGGGCTATCGAAATACCATATTTTATACTGTTGGAGGAACTTTGATCAATCTTTGTTTTACCTTACCGGCAGCATATACTCTCTCAAAACGTCATATTCTTGGGCGGCGATTTTTCATGCTGTTCATTACGTTCACGATGTATTTTTCTGGTGGAATGGTTCCTGCCTATCTGCTGGTCCGAAGTCTTGGCTTAATGAACACATATTTTGTGCTCCTTATTAATGGCGCGGTCAGTACGACCAACTTGATTATTTCGCGCACTTTTTTTGCAAATGGTGTACCCAAGGATGTTGAAGAAGCTGCCTTCATTGATGGCTGTTCTCCGATCAAGACTTTCCGGGTTGTTGTCTTGCCACTTTCAAAGGCTATTATCGGTGTTATGGCACTCTATTATGGCGTCGGACATTGGAACTCATGGTTCAGCGCTATGATCTACCTGACTGACAGGGCCAAGATTCCATTGCAGCTTGTTCTGCGTGAAATTCTGATTGAAAACCAGATGAAAGCAGAGATGATGGCTGCAGGTGAATTTGTAGATGAGCTGCTGCTGGATGCGCAGGTCAAAGCTGCTTCACTGGTCCGCTATGCTGTCATTATAGTGTCTTCAGTTCCGGTTCTTATCATCTACCCGTTTCTTCAGAAGTATTTTGATAAGGGGGTCATGATTGGGTCGCTCAAAGGGTGATGCCAGACCAGGTTAGTTGTCTTGATTTTATGTCCCTTGTTTGCACAAAATGATTTATTACTGATTTTTACCCGTCATGGGCAAAAATATAAATTGAAAGGGGAAAGAAAATGAAAAGAAGTCTCTTACTGCTTCTATCTCTCGTTATTATTGTCGGTTTGTTTTCCGGCTGCGCCGGAGATAAGGCGACAACAACAACAGCAACAACAGCGCCGACTCTGAAAGCGGACTCGAATTTTAACGCAACCGGTTATCCGATTGCCAAAGAACCGGTCACCTTCTCAGTACTGGCCAGCAACTCATCCGCACAGGCTGACGACTGGAACAATTACACTGCCCAGAAGTACTGGTCCGATTATACAAATGTCTATTTCACATTCGAATACATCACCTCTACGGACTGGGCTACCCAGATCAACCTCAAGCTTTCTGCCGGAGACATTCCGGATATGATCAAGTCGGCAATGGACACTTCGATAATCCAGACGCACGGTGTTGAGGGTGGCAAATTCTTCGATTACAGCCAGTATTATGAAGATTACATGCCAAACATGACAAAAGCTTTCGCCAAATATCCAGATATGAAAGCATTTGGAACGATGATGGACGGCGGTGTTTACCAACTGGTACAGAATATCTGGACCTATACCATGGCCAATCCCATATATTATCGCGATGACATGATGAGAGAAATGGGTGCATCCATCCCAAAAACCATTGATGAATTCTATGACTTGTTGGTACAGGCAAAGGATTTCTATTCGGGTGTTGATGGCTATTATCCACTCATTTCCGATATTACCTGGCTGCACCAGAATATCTTTCCCGCTTTTGGCAAAGCGTGGCAACAGCCGTTCGGAGATAATGGCGATGGAAAAGTCAGCTATAGCCTGATCTCTGACCAATGGAAGCTTTACTTGGAGTTTGTGGCCAAGCTTTACAGCGACAAACTGATCGATCAGGAAATTTTTACGATGGATGCAGCTACCATCAATGCAAAAATCAAGGCAGGTCAATGTTTGTTTATCGGCAATAACGGTACACAGCTGACAAAGGATTATTATGAGAGCGGAAAAGTCGAGACCAAGATTCTTGCTCCGCTGATTTCTGAATATGACAGTGAGCAAAAAGTGGTTAATATCTCATCGTATGGCTGGTGTGGCGTTGTCATCAATGACAAGTGTGAATCACCTGAATATCTCATGCGTTATTTTGACATGTTCTATACTGAACCTGATGAAGTTTTTGATGGTATCTGCGGACTCTCCTCTTGGCTGGGCATCAAGGGCGTCGACTGGGAGTTGACTGAAGATGGCAACAATTATTACCGTATACTGCCTGACGACACTTTCGGGCTATCGGAAGAAGAATACAAAAATAAATATGTTTATGGTGGCGGTTACACGGGTCTTGTCATACTTGACAAATTTCCGATTAATAACCCGACCCAGGAAATGAAAGCGTATGAGAGCGCAGCCAGTTATTATCCTTATATGAAGCCTCGGATGCTGGATGCTCAGTTCAAGTATACTGAAGAAGAAAATGCTGAACTGGCCAGCCTGATTACCGACATTACCACCTATGCTAATACTGCGACAGCCCAATTTATCAACGGTACCATGCAGATAACAGATGCCAACTGGGATAAGTACATCAATGATCTAAAACAGATGAGTATCGAAAGAATTCTTGAAATAAAGCAGATCGGTTACGACAGATGGAATGAAGCATTGGGCGGTTAATTTCATAATTCACGCCATCCAATCATAAAAATCGGCAGTTACACTTATATGCCAGATAACTCGGCCAGAGACACTAATTTGTTTTTGGCCGGGTTTCTTTTTATGCGCGAGCTGATTGCTCTGTGTTTGCAGTTCAAGCAATAACTGACAACAGTTCAGCGTACTTCATGGTGTATAATAATTATGTGGATTATTCTGATGGTTATCACATTGGCGGGGATGCAGGTACAGCATCCCAATTAAGGAGGATTGTTGCGTCTTGAGTGAATTGAATGTCCTTTGGATCGGAAAATATGTCCAAGATTGGGAGATGGAAGGTCACAGCCACACATTCTTTCAAATTTTCGGAACCATCAGCGGTAAAGGAACCATCATGATTGAAGATGAAACATTTCCGCTCGATAAAGAAACTTTGTTTATCGTTCCATCAAATTGCCGACATGTTATTGTCAAACATGATCCAAGTGACGCACCGAAAATGCAGGACATTAAGTTTGAAATACTTGATACGCAACTGGACGAAGACATGAAGCGGTTAGGTCGATGCGTTCGGATCCAATATTATGAATGGTTTTCCCGCCAATTTGATGAATTGCTTAAAGAAAGTATGCTGAAAGGCCCCCATTATTATCACTGGATTAATTCATTTTTCTACTGTACGCTGATTCATATCATTAGGGAGAAGCTCTATGCCAATCTTGCTGACCATCAGATATTGAATCAATTTGATTTGTCGATTCCTGAGTCTTATCATAGTATCTCTATACAGGAAGTTTTGCAGTATATTCGTGAACACTACGCGCGACCAATCAGCCTTGACCACTTGGCTCGCTTGGCTGCAATCAACAAGACCAAGTTGATAAGTGCATTTAAAGAGCTTCTGGGGATCACACCATTGCAATACATCAATCAAATGCGTTTGCAGAAAGCAAAGGAACTGCTAGTCAATACAGATATCAGCATCAGTGAAATTTCACGGTTGGCAGGTTTTCAGAGTATCCAGTACTTCAGCCGTTACTTCCAGTCAAAGTTGAATGTCTCGCCCAAAGAGTACCGGCGTCTTAATACCGACAATCGTTTCTTCAATCTATAATTCAAGCTGCCTGATGGATATTTCCCCCGCATTTTGCTGCAGATGCACCAGTCGATATATATCAGCTCTTCTCTGGGACAGCAGCGGCAATTGAGCACGGACTTTAGCAACCTGGTTCAGATCAAGATCCGCAACAGCCATTCCTTCGCCCTCTTCGAGCTGGGTCAGGATATCGCCCCACGGCGAGGCGACAAGGGAGTGGCCATAAGACACATACGACGCGTCAGTCTGTCTTGCCGGAGCGGCGCCGATCATAAAAACCTGGTTGTCGACAGCCCTCGTCCGGAAGAGCAGGTCCCAGTGCGCCGGTCCGGTCGTCATATTGAATGCCGCAGGTACAATGATGATCCGGGCGCCTGCGTCGACCATCAGACGACTGAGTTCAGGGAAACGGATATCATAGCAGATAGCAAGACCGATGCGGCAAAAATCGGTATCAAAAACAGTTATCTGGTTTCCCGGCGATAGGGTATCTGATTCTTTGAAGCATTGACCGCCTTCGACTGCGATGTCAAACAGGTGGATTTTGCGATGCTTGCCGATTTGTCTGCCCTGGCGATCGAACACATAAGCGGTGTTGTAGACACGTTGTTCGCGATCACATTCCGGCATCGAACCGGCCACAAGATAGACCTGGCTTTCAGCTGCAGCTCGGGACAGCCTGGACCAGGCCGGCCCGCCTTCTGCTTCGGCGTAACGTGGAAATCCGGCTGTTTCATAGGGACAGCAGAACATCTCCGGCAGCACGACCAGGTCCGCGTCTGACCGGGCAGCACTGTGAATTGAGGCAGCTGCCTTTTCGATATTCATCTGTTTGTCAGGTAATACCGGCATTTGGATAACAGCAACTTTCATTGGCATCGCCTCCTTGCACCAAGGCCTATACAAAATTAATCATCCCAGCTGTAGGTTTTTTTCTGACGTAATTTGTCCAAATCACAGTGAAGACACAACCCACTATGGCAACAGATCAAGTGGCCACATTTTTGACAATGCCATTTTTCCTCTTCCTTTGCCAAAAATGCTTCGATGCCAAGAGTTTTAATACTTTCAAGGTTTTCCAGCATACTCATATGGTACTTGGTACGATATCGTTTATCGATGGATTTCAGGCGACTGCAGGGATATTGACCGCATTCGTAGCAAAACCGGACAAGTCCTTTTTTCATCAGTTCACAGTGGCTGCTCATGTAAGTGCAGTTTTTACTACGCGGCAGGCAACCAACACATGTTTTTTTTCTGAACCCCTTCTTTGCCAGTTCATGATGCAGCGCCTGATAACTGATACACAAGCCGCAATTCATGCCACATGGAGCAATTAATTTTTCTTCTAACATATTTCCCCCAAAACGTCTTGGTCTTATACGCCAACGGTAAAAAAAGACCTAAATCATATATGTCAGTTATTCTGTAGTGTCAGGTTCCGATGCTGTACTCTGGTGAGATCTTTCCACTTCCCGGATATCTTCCCGCAATACAACCAGAGCCGATAAAAATGTGGTATTCGCAATGAATTCTACTTTCTTTTCGTCTGTCAGGCTGGTCAAGAAGGGTGATATCTCCTGGATGGCCCACACCTGCCCGTTCCAGACAACCTGGTCGCCCAGCTGGATGGCCTTTTTGATAATCCTTGCTGCTAGTATGTCACGCCCATATTGAATCCCACTGATGCCGAAGATGAGCGTTGCCACGACCGCGGCACAGCCAATCAAGATGTAAAGCATCACCTTGATAAAGTCCAGATTCAGGTTTAACTGTTCAATCATGCTGACTGCCGTGATCAACAGCACGATGCTGCGCACTGAGATGCCGATCCAGCGGGCATAGGAGATGCGTGCAGCCCGGGCTGTCTTCTCAGCAAGGTTGCCGAGAAAAACAGCGATGTTGAATCCGATGACAAGAATGACGATGGCGACGAAAATCCGGGGCAGGTAGAGAAAAATATTGTCCAGCAACTGTTCCGCAGAGGAAAATCCGGCCAGGCGCAATGCATAGGTGAAGCCGAGAAACAGCAATAGCCAGTAAACGAGGATACCGATCAATTCTGAGACACCTGAAGTAAAATCAGCAGGCTTGAGCAGGTCATCGATGCCGGCCTTTTTTGCCACCACGTTGACTCCGATAACCCGCAGCAGTTTGACCGTTATGTATTTGATCAGCTTAGCCAGCAGAATGGTGATAACTACAACGGCGACAGCTGCCAGAAAACCGGGCAGCGCCCGGGTAATCTGCAGCCCGGCGCTCTTCAATTCCTCAAGGACAAAGGTAAAATACTCGCGAAACATGCTGAACCTCCATTTATATAGCTGTTATACTGCTTGTCGGACAGCTCTTGAACTCAGGGCCCTGTGAACTGACATTCATACGAAGCAGGCAGAGCAAGCCTGCGCTCTTTCTATTTCCTACGCGAAAAGATCTGCAGGATCTTGTCGATCAGCCGCTCCAGGAAGGCTTCATGACGCCCGATGCCTTCGTCGATTTTACGGTCGAACGAACGTGCTTTGAAGATCAGTACCTTACCAAGATCGCCGCCTCGCGCCAGGATGGTGTCGATCTGCTGCTCGACTGCGATCACGCCTCTGGACATATTGGTTGTTGCGTTTTCTATATAACTCATGCCGGTGGATGCCGCATTCTGGAGCTGGTAGAGCGGTAAGAATTTTTGGTATTGGCTGATCGAAGCAAAGAGTTGTGAGACAGAAACCGTTTCTGGTGTGACGATGAAACGGATGAGCGTCAAGGATAACAGCCGCAGCGTGGTGCTGGTCAAAAACAGAAGCCGGATGTCCGACAGCCGAATGATCCCGTCATACAGGACTTTACTTCGGAAAAAATCTCCGATCGCTCCGCCGGCAATCGGCGCTACAGCTCCTAAGAGGCTGGTTACAGCCGCGAAAACAGCAAAATATACTGAACTGGTTTTTCCGGAGGCCAGGTTCATCATCAGGCCGGTGGATGCCAGTCCGATACCGGCGAAAAACAAACCAGACAGGATATTGCTGGCCCAGATCACCAGATAGTTTTCCGGGGAGGCGAAGATCCATAAAAATGGCACAAAAGAACCGCCGATGCCGCAGAGGATAGATAACGGTTTGGCGCCGATTTTATCGATCATGGCGCCCCACACCTTGAAACCAAGGATACTGGATAAGCCGGCTGCAACACCGAATAGTGTGATTATTGAAAAGGGGATCTGCAATGTGTTGATCATGTAGACACTGAAAAAAGGACCGACAATTCCAGTGGAAAAGCCCCAGGCGATGCTGAAGATCATAAACATCCGGAAATTTTTATCCAGAAACGGTTCGCGCAATTGCCTGAAAACGGTTCGCGCAATTGCCTGAAAAAGGATGTGTCTTCTGGAACAACAAGCGAGGGTTCTTTGATTTTACGAAAAAGAAAGATGCCGGCCAGGCCAAAGGCAATGCCGATCACAAAAAGGATCATGAAGCCGTAGCTACGCATCTGATCTGTATCAAATCGTGCCTGCCATTGGTCGATAAACTGTCCGGCAGCAACGGCAGTCAGCATGCCGACGACCTGGGCGGACATGTTGCGCCGGGAGAAAAAGCGGCCGCGCACCCCTTTGGGAATCAGGTCAGCGATCCAGGAAGTCCAGGCAATACCGGTGATCGACGCGCAGATGCTGGCGCCAGTCAACAGGATCATGAAGATCCATACGCGGATGTCTGAAAGACGGTCACGGAAAACAAACAAGGGAAGGACAGCGATAAAGGTCCACATGAGCCTGTGAAAAAACAGGAAGAGGACGCAGACCTTCTTGCGGCTGCCGGCTTTAGCAATGATGATGGAACCGATGATCTGAATCAGGTTGGCCAGTAAAGGTAAAGAAGCCAGCAGGCCGATCTCAAAGTCATCCGCACCCAGCGTCAGCGCATAACCGATCAGGAAAGCACCGCCGATGAAGGTTCCCATGACGGTACTCAGCGACCCCTCCAGAACGGACAATCGGACATCTTTGCGGATCGCCTGGTCTATGCTTTCGTAAAACCCCTGCCTGGCTGGTTTTACCGGCTGATCTGACATTGCGAACCCCTATCCGGTGATCTCGACAGCATTACACCAGCTGCCGGATTGTGCCTTTCGTGCAGGCACAATCATACTATACCAGAAGAACCAGAATCACGCCAAGGCCAGGCAACATGCCCATGCCCGTATATAACACCGGCAGTGCACAATGTGAAAAGCTTCAAGAAAATCAGGTCACGCAGCCGCGCGCATCGATGCGTACGGCCCTGACCACCTGCCCGCCTTTAACAAAGGTCAGCGTGTCATGGAGGTTGACCGTTGTACAGATGTGATTGGGGACGATCTTCAACTGATCACCGACCTGCCAGTCTTTGGCGCCTTCCATGACGGTGATCATTCCGTGTTCTTCGGTGAAGCGGTTCAGTACAAGCCGGTCATCATCGAGGATTCTGCCAAATCCAGTCAGGTTCAAAGGAGGCCTGTCCGGCTGACTGTCTGTAGAAAAAGTTTTACTGCCACCATCAATGACGAGGCGCCCCACATTCTTGCTGACGACTGTCGCGAGCACGCAGGCTGCGCAGTCATCTAGTGTGCAGGCGCCGGACTTTACAGTCGCCATGTCATTGAAAACATAAGTGCCCGGCCGAATCTCTGTCACCCCCGGGATCGTGGCAGCGTATTCAGCGGTCGGCGTCGATCCGATGCTGACGGTTGAAATGGCAACACCATCTGCGCGGATCCGATCAGCCAGGACAACTGCCAGTTGCCCCTCTTCAATGCCGGCTGCCTGCCGGTCTGTTGTCGGTTTTCCGGCCAAGGTCATGGCTTTAAAAGCAAAAATACCTTCCAGATGCAACCCATTCATCCGGCTGATCGCGACGGCAAGGGCAACCAT
>JAWSUP010000051.1:0-15373 GCA_033549405.1 Bacillota bacterium
GAAGGCGCCGCCGCAGGAGAGAACGACACCGGCCTCCTGACAGAGTGCGTCGGCTGACTTAAAGACCCAGTCCTGCATCTTGCCATGGCTGGAAAAAGCCCAGGCCATCAGGTCCCAGCTGAGCTTGCGGCTGTCCATGAACCGGGCTTCGACCAGCGCTTTGGCAGCGCTCCAGATCCAGCTGAAATCGCCGCTGATGTAGTCGACCGGAGCGTCGACCGGATCCGGCTGGCGTACAGTGTACATCCAGTTGCTGCAGACCGTGCAGACCGGCTTGCGCAGATGGACCGCTGCCGCATAACGGCGGACATGATCAATGAAATTTTCCCGGCTGTAGGCCAACCACTCTGGCCACTGGGGTTCGCCCGGTGCTTGCGGTACAATGGCGTCTTCTCCAAGCCACCGGGAAAAACCCGCCCGGCAGATGTCGCAGTAGCAAGGAGCGCTGGCCCAGTTCTCTCCGTCGACCCAGAAGCCGTCGACATCATAGGTATCGATGATTTCAAGCAGTTGGGGAATCATGTAAGTATCTGTATAGGCCGATTGCGGACAGGTCATGTTCTTGTCACGGCCTTGTTCGTCAGTTGCTGGTTTGGGCCAGCCGGCCGAATTGTTGCGATCAGGATGAACCCGGCCCCACTCTGGATGCAGTTTGAGGGCTGCCGTGTCCCAGACGCCCGAATAATGCATACCGAGCGGTATGCCCAGCTGCTGGGTTGCCTGACGCCAGATTTTGACGGCATCCTTGACGATGCCAGGCGATGGAACACCGGCTTTAGTCGGGTAGCTGGTGTAACCGGGGTGACCCTTGCAGTCGCACTGAACAAAGTCCGGTTGTATTCTCGACAGGTGCCGGACCAGGTGTTCGACCGTCAGGTCCTTGCCCAGTTCAATATCGTTCTCTGTGGCGTGCAGATCGAAATGCAGACCAAAGAACACGTCATCGTGCCAGTTTTGCAGTTTCATCAGATCATCCTCCCATGACTTTCATTGTACCACGGCTGTCATCCATGTATAATCAGCTCATACTGCTACATTCATTAGGAAGGAATGGCAGCTCTGTGACGCGACAACATCATCCGCTGGTCAAGTCCTTGCTGGAGCTCAGGGGTAACGCCCGGGCCTGTGTCTATATTGAACCGTTCTGGGGTATCGCCTTCAATCTCTATGCGCCGTTTGCCACCCTGTACATGGCGCACCTGGGTGTTTCGGATGCCCAAATCGGCCTTCTGCTCACGATCGGCATGTCTGTCCAGATTGTGACATCGCTTCTGGGTAGCGTCCTGATCGACAAGATCGGCCGACGCCGGTCAGCCCTTATTTTGGGGCTGCTCAGCTGGTCCATACCACCGGCCCTGCTCATGTTATCCCAGAATTTCTGGTGGTTTTTGCTGGCCGCGGTCTTCAGCGGCATTGGCCTCATCGAGTCCGTCGCCTGGAACTGCCTGCTCGTAGAAGATGCAGAACCCGATAAACTCGTCGACATGTACAACTGGGTCACGATCGGCGGCCTTCTGGCGGTTTTCTTTGCCCCCCTGGCCGGCCTGTTGGTACGAACCTTGTCACTGGTGACAGCGATGCGGATCCTCTATGGCTTTGCCTTCGTGATGATGACAGCCAAAACCGTGATCCTGTTCTTCTGGTCTCGGGAGACGAAACAAGGGCTTTTGCGTATGCAGGAGACACGAGGCATATCATATAGCCGTATGCTGGGCCAGTACCGGGGCGTCTTTCGCCAGGTTCTGCGTAATCCGGCCACTGTCCAGATCATGGTCATCATCGTCCTGATTCACATCACCAACCTGATCAGCACCAATTTTTTTGCTCTGTTTGCCACAAGAAACGCCGGTGTACCGGAATGGTTCATTTCCTATTTCCCCATGGCGCGATCGGCAACCATGCTTGTTTTTATCTTTGGTGTCCAGCACCGCATTGCACGTTATCCGATCCAGCGGGTTATGATCGTCGGCCTGATCATCTACATTCTGACCATCGCCTTTCTTTTAGCGGCGCCATTTGTGGGAATCGGTTTGCTGGCCGGTTACATCTTGCTGGATGCCCTGGCATTCGCTCTGGTCTGGCCGCGGCGCAACTCCCTGCTTGTCCTCAATGTCGACCCGCATGAGCGGGCTCGGATTTTCGGACTGATCTACGCATTGATGATCGCTGCAGCATCTCCTTTCGGCTGGATCGCCGGCTGGCTGTCAGAGTTGAACCGGGCGTTGCCCTTTTTTCTAAATGTGATCCTGTACGTCATTTGTGCCCTGGCGTTATTTAAATCCAAAGCCATCGCAGGCGGGCAGGCGGGGGCGGTCCGGCAATCGGTCGAAGAGACAGATCCGGTTGCGTAAAGCATACCGGAGACGGGAGTACTGGATATGTTATGGGGCTCTATAATACTGATCAGCCTGCTGGCCACATTTTACTCGCTGTGTCTGAAAAAGGTGCAGAAGCAGTATATCCGGAACAACGCCGACTTTTTCAACTTCATATTCTATCTGAACCTTTTCCAGGCCGTCTTCCTGCTGCTGCTGCCGCCCTATGACATGCTCAGCTTTTCCCGGGAGAGCCTCTTGTTCGGTTCCGCTTTCGGTATTATCATCCTGGTTTACTATCTGTTTATGATCCTGGCCATCGCCAGAGGGCCGTTGGTCCTGACCAACAGTATCCTGGCCCTTTATCTCATCATACCGATTATCTACGGTTTGTTTTTCTGGGATGAATCCCTGTCGGTTCTGGTTGTCGTGGGACTGGTCCTTTTTCTGGCCAGCATCCTGCTGATCACCAACGCGACGTATTTTGAGCACAATACAGAAAAAAAGATTGAACTGAAGTGGCTCGTCCTCGTTCTGATCGCTTTTGCCTGCAGCGGCGCGACCAGCGTCATTTCCAAGCAGTTTGCCATGATCCGGCCAGATGATAGCAAAGAATATCTCCTGGTCTGCCGCTGGACCAATATGCTTGCTGCTGGCATTGTCTATCTGGTTACGCGCATGCGCCTGCAGGCGGGAAGAAGACAGGCATCACGATCGCAGCCTGACCGGACCTACCTGCTGTTGAGCATGGCTGCCGGCGCCGCCATGGCCCTGGCCAATACGCTGTTCATGAATGTCGTCACTTCGTTTTCCTCGGCTTTTTTCTTCCCGGCCACGCAGGCGTTCAGCATCATGCTGATGTTTGTCTTTTCTCGCCTGATCTTTAAGGAGCGCCTCAGCAGGAAAGCCCTGGCCGGTTACGGGCTGATCGCCCTGGCGATCATGATCATCAGCCTGGGCTGAGCCGGTCAATCCACGAGCCGGCACAGACTATTACGAAACGCAACCGGCAATAACAGGGATCGCACCAACGCAGCGATCCAGAAAGAGAGGTTCAAATGAAAGCTCGAAAGCTGCTGCAAGACACCATCAACCACCGCCAGCCTGAGCGCATCCCAGTCGACTTTGGCGGAACTCCCTGCTCAGGCATGCATGTCACCTGTGTGGCCGACCTGCGTAACCACTACGGACTGGAAAAAATGCCTGTCAAGGTGATTGAGCCCTTCCAGATGCTCGGACAGATCGATGAGGATCTCAAACAGGCCATAGGCATCGATGTCGAACCGGTTCTTTCTGCACAGACAATGTTCGGTTTTGCCAATGAGAACTGGAAAGAATGGCGCCTTGATAACGGGCTCCCTGTTCTGGTCCCGCAGCTATTTGTTACGACTACCGATGCAGCCGGAAACCACCTGATCTACCCACAGGGTGACATCTCTGTACCGCCCAGCGGACGCATGCCCAAAGACGGCTATTATTTTGATGCCATCATCCGCCAGGAGCCCATAGACGAAGATGCCTTGGATCCGGCAGACAATCTTGAGGAATTTAAAGAGATCAGCGAGCACGACCTGCAGTATTTCGCGTCTGCTGCAACAGCAGCTGCAGCGACCGGGCGGGGTGTCGTGGCAAATTTTGGCGGTACCGGTCTGGGCGACATCGCCCTGGTGCCGGGTCCCGGGATGAAGCATCCACGGGGCATCCGTGATGTCGCGGAATGGTACATGGCGACGGCCATACGCCAGGATTACCTGCACGCAATTTTTAGCCGTCAGACTGACATCGCGATCCGTAACCTGGAGAAGCTGTTCGTTGCTGTCGGATCACTGGTCGATGCAGCCTTTATCTGCGGAACCGATTTCGGAACCCAGATCAGCACCTTCTGCTCGAAAGATACATTCCAGGATCTATACAGCCCCTACTATCGCAAAGTCAATAACTGGATCCATGACAACACCTCCTGGAAAACCATCAAGCACAGCTGCGGCGCCGTCGAACCCTTCCTCGGTCTGTTTATTGATGCCGGCTTCGACATCATCAATCCGGTCCAGTGTTCGGCGGCCGGCATGGATCCGCGGACGCTCAAGGACCGCTACGGCGATCGGCTGACCTTCTGGGGTGGCGGAGTCGACACGCAGCAGGTCCTGCCCTTCGGGACACCGGCGGAAGTGCGCACCCAGGTTCTGGAACGGTGCCGCATCTTTTCAGCCGGAGGGGGATTCGTCTTTAATGCTATTCATAATGTACAGGCCCACACGCCTGTTGAGAACATCGTGGCCATGATCGATGCGGTCAGGGAATTTAACGGAACATGACACAATACCCTTTTTCGCGGTACAATGAATTACAGAAATTCAGATAAAGGCAGGTTAACGAAAATGGAGTTTCATGAGAAATTGTCGTCCTATCTGACCGATTTTGGTGTGAATATGATCGGCTTTGCTGATCTGACAGTGTTACCCGCATCAGTCCGCATGAATCTGCCAAATGGCGTCGTCTTCGGCATTGCGCTTGATCCTGCAGCAGTTGCCCTGGTACCGCAGATGGCTAGCATGCAATACTATCAGGCTTATCAGGGCGCCAACAAGCGGCTGGATGAAGTGAGTATCCTGGCGCAGGACTTCCTCACACAGAACGGTTATAAGGCCATTGCTCAATCAATGGATTATGTCAACCGCCAGCGTGAACAGATTGGACCTGACCAGCGAAGTGGTCGGGCGTTTCTGCCGTATAAAACGGTCGCAGCACTGGCGGGACTGGGCTGGATCGGCAAGAATGCTTTGCTGATTACCGAACAATACGGCAGTGCGATCCGCTTTTCATCAGTTTTGACAGATGCCCCCCTGCCTGCGCAGCAGGCCGACTATCATTGCCTGTGCAACACTTGCCGTATCTGTGTGGACGCCTGCCCGGGTCAGGCGATCAAGAACACGACCTGGACACCTAAGACAGATCGGGACGAGTTGTTCGATCTTGAAGCCTGCAAAAAAGCAATCGCTCAGCGTGGCAAACCGCTCAATATCCAAAACGGATCGTGCGGTGTGTGTATCGCTGTCTGCCCCTATACTCAGAAATATCTGGATGCGGCAAATTTAACTTAAATCGATATTACTTCAGAAAAAGAGGTGACTGAATGGACAGGTTGGAACAACTAAGAGATAAACTCGAGAAATGCGAAACGGTGTTTGGTTTCATCGCTCAGATCCGGGACACCAGTGTGTTGCCCAGTTACATGAAGGAAGGAATAGATTTTATTCTGTTCGACCTGGAACACGGATCAGCTAATGGCGAACAGATCAGTGATCAACTGCATATCTGCAGAAGTCTCAACATCCCAAACATCGTCCGGGTGCAGGATGCGATCTATCATTTGATCGCCAAATTGATCGACATGGGTGCGGATGGAATCATGCTGCCGCGTACTGAGACGGTCGAGCAGGTCGCGACAGCCGTTGGAGCCATTCGATTTGCACCGATAGGCAAAAAAGGTTTTGGCGGCAGCCACCAGTTCCGTCAGGATGAAACCTTTGAAGCGTTTCAGAAAAACAGGCTGCTGATTCTGCAGATTGAATCGCCAGCGGGTGTTGAGAATCTGCCGGCAATCTTGCGAAATTACGGCGATCAGATCGCCGGCATCGTCATCGGACCTTATGATATGTCCATGCAGGTCGGGACACCGATGGATATTGACAGCCCTCAGGCAATCGGGCAGATCAGGAAAACAATTAAGATTTGCACGGAACACAAAACATCCGTCGGTATATACTGCGGCAATATGGAGACCGCCAAACGGTGGCATGATGAAGGCATGAACATACTGTGGGTGAGTAACGATATCGATCTTCTCGAACTTGGTGTAAACAAAGTGCTCAAAGATCTTGCTGATATGATATAAGGGGCGAAAGGCATGGTTAACTGACCATAGAAGTGTTGAATAAAGGAGGAAATCGATATGGCCGCTCAGATGAAACACGCATCTGCTGACACGATAATCCAATTTGCCAAGCATGAGCTGAACCGTTATCGCGCGCTCATGCAGGCCGCAGATCCGGCAAAGGGGTCAACCCTGAGGTCATCAATCGAAGTTGGCCTTTTTCACGACCTGCTGCCAGGCCGGCCTGTTCCAGAGAATCCGTTTGACGACGAGATTGTCATCGATGTGCAAAAAGGCAGCGGCCTGGTGGTCGGCGCCAATCCGCGCAGCTGCCTCCTGGCTGTCTACCGGCTGCTACAGGAAGCCGGCTGCCGGTTTCTCAGACCGGGACCGGACGGGGAGATGATCCCGCAGACTGATTGGCAGAAGCTCAATGTTCAGATTGACGAGAAACCGTCATACAGACACCGCGGCATCTGTATCGAAGGCGCCGTATCCAGAGAAGTTTTCCTGAACATTCTCGACTGGATACCCAAAAACGGCATGAACGCCTATTTCATCCAGTTCCGAGAGGGCTTCACGTTTTTCGACCGCTGGTACGATCACAAGAGCAATCCCTTTGTCCCATCAGAAGCCAAAACCATCGATGAAGTGCGGCAGATCATGGCAGAAGGAATCGAGGCTATCCATAAACGGGGACTGATCTACCATGCTGTCGGCCATGGCTGGACCTGCGAACCGTTCGGCATACCCGGCCTGGCCTGGGAAACTGTAACCGATATCCCGGAAGAGGCCAACCAGTATTTTGCAGAGATTGACGGCAAGCGCGAACTGTACCGGGGTATCCCGCTCAACACCAACCTGTGCTACGGCAACCCGAAGGTCCGCGACGTGATCGTTGATGGTATCGTCGACTATGCCAAAGAACATTCTGAGACCGATCTGATCCATTTCTGGCTGGCAGATGGCAGCAACAATCAGTGCGAATGTCCGCTGTGCCGGAATACCCGGCCGGCTGACTTTTATGTCGCGATGCTCAACCAGCTGGACGAAGCACTTACCAGGCACAATCTGCCCCACCGAATCGTCTTTCTGATCTATGTCGATCTGCTCTGGCAGCCGGAAAAGGAGTTTATCAAGAACCCCGATCGCTTTGTCCTGATGTTCGCACCGATCACCCGAACCTACAGCCAGCCATTCAAGCCCGGGGACGAGCAACCTGTCTTGCCCCCCTATGTACGCAACCAACTCACATTTCCCAAGTCAGCCAGTGAAAATCTGGCCTTCCTGAAGCCCTGGCAAAAACTTGCAGGTGGTCGACAAGGCGATAGCTTTGATTTTGACTACCACATGATGTGGGACCATTACAAAGACCCTGGCTATGAGATTTTAGCAGAGGTGTTGCATGCAGATCTCCAGAACCTGGCTGAATTCAATCTCAATGGTCTGATCAGCTGCCAGGTGCAGCGGCTGTTCTTTCCTTCACCCTTACTGATGATGGTCATGGCCAGAACTCTGTGGAACCGCAATCATGATCTGGAATCGATCTCAGCAGACACTTATCAGGCAGCCTTTGGCCCGGATTGGAAAAAAGTCCAGACCTGGCTGCGAGAAATATCCCGCTTGTTCAATCCGCCCTGGCTGCGCCTTGAGCTTCCCCTCGTCGATCCAGAGCAGGCTGCGCGTCTGACCGGTATTGCCCCGCTGGTTGCCGAATTCGTTGAAACCATCCGGGGAAACCGGTCTGTTGCAGATCCATGCCAACAGCGGTCCTGGAGACTTTTGGACTATTTTGGCGAATATGTGCTCAGCCTGGCCGATTTTTGTCAGGCTCTGGCCGGTGGCGATGCGATCCAGGCCGAGAAAAAGTTGGATGCGGTCATTCAATGGGTATTCAAACATGAGTCTGAATTGCTCTTTGTCTTTGACTGCGAGATCATGGTAAAGGTCTTCAAGGGTATTCTCAAAAAACTGACGCCGGATTCGGAGCAGTAAATGAAAGCATAGAGTGAAAGCATAGAAGCCTTATCGTTATACGATGCTGATCAATGATAGACAGACTTCAGCAGGGCATGACTTATACCGGCTGGCCGCCTTTTTGCCTGATCGCTTCTTTTGTCCGCTCAACCAAGCTGGCGATGCGTTGCCGGTCAGTCAGTCGTCGGCTGAGTTTGATCTCCTGCCCTTCATTTTCGAAGAACCTGCCGGTTACCTGGCGCATGGTGGCGTTTTCAATCAAGAACAGGCCAGCATTTGCTGCAGCAGCCGCTGACAGGTAGCGCTTATGTTTGTTCCGGTCAAGCAGGCGCATCAAAAGGGATTCACCACGCCAGATGCTGGTGGCGACGACGCCGGGATGTATTGCATTGACAGTAACACCGTCCGCCTTTAAAGTATCGGCCAGGCTGATGGTCAGCATGAGCTGCATCCGCTTGGATGCGGCATACGCTCTGAAACCGTGTGGATGACGTTCGAACAGATCAGGCTTGTCTCGGAACCAGCCGAACAGTGCTGCCCGCGAGCACATCTGCAGGATCTGGGGTTGGTCACCGAGTCTGAGCAAGGGCAGCAACAGCCAAGTCAAGTACGCTGGCCCGATATAATTGACACCCAGGGTCATTTCGAAACCTTCTGCCGTTTTTCCCCTGGTGTCCATATAGAGACCGGCATTGTTGAATAGGACATCAATGCTGGGAATGTTTTTCTGAATAGTAGTGCAACAGGCCTCGATACTGGCAAATGAGGCCAGATCCAGCTCGATCAGAGAGATGTTAGCTTTTGGATGGCTGTCATCAAGCCGTTGACGTAGCTGATCGGCTTTGTCTTGATCGCGCCAGGTAAGAATCAGGTTGTATGGTTTGCTGGCCAGAGCCAGGGCTGTCGCCAGTCCCAGACCACTGGTGGCTCCGGTTAGCAGGATCGTTCGTTTCATAATACATCCTTTCTTTTAATAGTATCAGGAATATGACAACATGAATAGATGTAAATAATCAGAAAATTAATCTGAATTCCGCGTCAACGATCAGATCATGCTGAACCGTTTTTCAACGGATAGCCTGTCTTTTCTCAGCCGACGCAACTTAAGGGCGGATCGGTTTTTTTGCGAGGCGTAAAGATGTGAGAACGCACTATGGCTAATCGCTTTTGGGCGTGCTATGATGCAATTAGAAAGTTAAAATATCATCAGCAGCCCGGTTCATTCAGGGGGCAAAGGTATGAGAGATGCGCTTCGTATTTTATGCCGTATGTTGCTGTTTCCGACTCTGTGTTTGATGATCCTGATGCTTGCTGTATCAGATCATCCATCTGCCATGACACCGCCATCACCACCGACTATTCAGGTCTCGGTCGTCAGCGATCTCATCTACAGCGATAGCATCACATTTGAAATCAAGATAAATCGTAATGGAAAAACAATCGAGGACTGGGCTCTGAAATACAGCCTGAATGGGCAGGCAACCTGGCAGGAGGCTGAAACATGGGTGACAGTTCCTGGTCTTGGAGATATTGTGACCTATCGGGTTGTTGTTTACAATCTTCCACCGGAACTGACCATTCATTACCAAGCCTACTTGGTCTATAATTCCGGAGCGACAACTATCACGACTGATATTGCCGTCACGCAGACCAAGGCTTTGCCGGAGATCAATATCACCATATCTCACGTGGACACTGAATCCATCACCTTCAGCATCGTATTTGTCGCCAATGGCAACAAATTGGAAACGAAAACTTTTGAATCACAGCTGCTGGGCGGAGAATGGATACCGAACACCACCGATACAGATAATATGATGGTCGGTCATATGGGTCTGCTGCCGGGTACAACCATCCATTATCACGGATCTGTCACTTACATAGCCGGGGAGGCGCCACCAAAGAACTCAAGACGCCTGAGATGTCTGCCAGCACTAATCTGCTGCCGGTCATCACGGTCAGTGTGATTGCGCTGGATTACGAAAGCATGACGGTTCAGGCTGATATAGACACAAACGGCAATACCGTCACAAACAGCGGTCTAGTATATAAATACAACGACACACCGTATACGATAGCCTTCGACGATACGCACAGGATCAGTCCTAACCGATACAGCGTAGTTATACCGGATCTTCCAGCAGAAGATCTGATCCAGATCAGGGGAACTTTAACCAAAAAACCAAGAAGTCTCCCACCTCTAAGCAAAGTGAAGGTGGCGAGATGAATTGGTGACGCTTGCCTTTGATATTTTTGTAAAATTAGTGTATAATATAAATCAGTAGTATCAAAGGAAGTGATTGTATCACAAGTATATTAGACAATAATAACCATTCAGTATTCGCCTTGTATTATCATTTGGTATTGGTAATAAAATACAGACGAAATGTTATAAATGACGACATATCAAACAGGCTTAAAGAGATGTTTTTGTACACGGAACCCAAATACAATATTCACTTGCAGGAATGGAACCATGACGGCGATCACGTGCACATCCTATTCAAAGCGGAGCCTAACAGTGAACTGTCCAAGTTCATTAACGCTTATAAAAGCGCAAGTAGTCGGTTGATTAAAAAGGAGTATCCCCACATCCGCTCCAAATTGTGGAAAGAGTTCTTCTGGAGCAGAAGTTTTTGTCTTATCACAACTGGGGGTGTTCGTTTAGAAGTGCTGCGTGAGTACATTGAAAAGCAAGGTGGTGAGGGAGA
This sequence comes from Bacillota bacterium, assembly GCA_033549405.1. GTDB lineage: Bacteria > Bacillota > Clostridia > Saccharofermentanales > UBA5734 > JAAYBY01. The sequence goes on from JAWSUP010000051.1 coordinate 10,878, forward strand.
TAAACAGGGCATATAAGTTCAGACTTTATCCGAACGCTGCACAGCGCGAGCTTATAGCAAAAACCTTTGGCTGTACGCGGTTTATCTACAACCAGATGTTGGCGGATAAGATCAAGCATTATAATAATACCCAGGAAAAGCTTTACAATACCCCTGCGATGTATAAGGCACAGTTTGAGTGGCTCAAGGAAGTGGACAGCCTGGCGCTGGCTAATTCACAGCTGCATTTGCAGCGGGCGTATGATAATTTCTTCAGGGATCAGACAGTGGGGTTTCCTCGCTTTAAAAGCAAGCGAAAAACAAAAAAAGCATATACCACGAACTATGTGAATGGTAATATTTATCTGGCCGGCAGTAAAATCAAGTTACCCAAGCTGGGGCCCGTTAAATTAAGGGTACACCGCCAAATACCGCCTGATCAGACGATCAAGTCATGCACTGTGTCTCAGAGCGCAAGCGGTAAATACTACGTCTCTATATTAACGCAGTACGATGTTGACATCCCTGCCGTGGTGATCGATCCGCAAAACGTCCTGGGTCTTGATATGGATATGCAAAACCTGTTTACCGATAACAATGGGATCAGAGCAGACTATCCGCGTTACTACAGACAGATGCAAAACCAACTGGCTTTACACCAGCGACGCCTCTCGCGCTGTGTTTATCAGAGCAACAATTACTATAAACAAAGAAGCAAGGTGTCCAGGCTCCAGGAAAAAATAGCAAACCAAAGGCGGGATTTCCTGCACAAGCTAAGTTGTCAGATAGCCAATGACTACGACGCTGTGTGTATCGAAAACCTGAATATGAAAGCTATGAGCCAGTGCCTTAAGCTTGGTAAAAGCGTCATGGACAACGGTTGGGGATTGTTTTCTTCTTTTCTTGACTACAAATTAAAGGACAGAGGTAAGCCTTTGGTGAAAGTGGACAAGTGGTATCCCAGCTCTAAAACATGCAGCATATGCGGCCGGATCAATCAATCACTGACGCTGGGCGACAGACTGTGGACCTGCGACGGGTGCAAGACGTGCCACGACCGGGACGTAAACGCCGCCATTAACATTAAAACCGAAGGGCTGCGCCTTATATTGGCATAACCCTTCAGCTCAAACCGTGGGGCACACGGAGTTAGCTCGTTGATACTTGGGCGGTTGCGCTCATTGAGCGAGAAGCCCCCACTTCAAACCCTTCAGGGTTAAGTGGTGGGAGTATGTCACCCTACCTGGCCTACTCTTTTCAATCTGGCGATGTGCCCCGGGACATCCAGGGTGACGCACAATCGGTATGGACGAAAAAACCACCTGAATTCCAGATTGTCGTCAGTAATGTTGACTTTAACCATGTGGCTTTCACGGTGGATGTTGCTGCTAACGGCAATCCGATCGAAAAGACTGTGTTTGAGCATCGCTTCTATATAAATGAAACCTGGATCCCGGCGACTCAAACCGGTGGAAGTTCCTGGGGACTGTCCTTCAGCGTTGTACCAGGTACAACAACAGCTTATTATCGCGGCAACCTGATCTGCCAGACGGGTGTGGCGAAACGAGAATTTCCGGTGGATGAACAGTTTGTAGACATCTACACGATTCACACGCGAGCCAGCTGGTACCAGTGGTATTTCAACAATGCTGCGAAAAAAGGCGATCTCGAGATTTTTGGCTCGATTCGCGCCTATAAGCTGTCTCCGGATGATATCAGCTATCTGGATAAAGGTTTTGTCTGGGCTGAACACGCCAATCCAGTTCTGCCAGGAGATCATGTTATTTCGCTGGGGGCAGAGGATTTGCCAGATGAATTAGTTGCTCTGTCGGCAATGATAAGGGACGTGCCGATTGGGCGATCGATCTATTATCGCGCCTATGCTGTCAGCGAGAATGGCACAGTTTACTACGGCCATGTGGAGCGGTTTGACTCATTTGCTGTCGATGTGCCTGTCTATACGCCAACACCGACGCCGCATGCAGGCCAAGTCACATCGAAGCCAACAACAACTGGTCCAACAACCCAACAATCTGAGACATCAGCGCAGGAGACAACAGAAAGTACATCTGCTTCACAGGAGGCAACGCCGAAACCGGATCCAACACCAGCGACGACAGAATCGCAGGGCTCCGGAACAGCAGTTCTGAGTCCAACACCCCTGACAACAAAAACAGAACAAAACACAGACAGTTCCGGAAGTCAGCAAGTGACAACCGCCTCACTTGATTTTGACCGTCAAACAGGACCCGCGTTATCCCGGAACCAACTGTGGATCTGGCTGATGGTTGTTATTATTTTGGGTGCGGCAGGTGGTTTGTCCTATTTCATCTGGAGAAAACGGTACAAACAGGAATGATTATTGCGACTGCATTAACAGTCATCTACGATGGATACGCCGAACAATTCCAAGGAACAGGTTCATTCTTGGCACCCGCTGTTTGCTAATCCAGCGGGACTGCCTTGATTCCCCTGTAAACGCTGTCAAAGAAAGTGGCAATGTTAACTGGTTTGTCACTGCCGGCTGCGTGGTACCAGATGGTAATCCGGCCTGTTTCATCTTCCTGGAACATGACTGAAACGCTGCTGTTGGAGATGATCCCTCTAACGATTTCAGCACTGGCTCTGATCATGGTTCTTTCATCCTCTGTCATTTGATATCCCTCCTGTTTTTTATTTTTTAACCCTACCTGTAAGTTTTTTTGGCTCTACCCTTGTTTGTCCTTCAATCTGTCGAAAAGCGCCTGGCTCTGATTTGTGAATGTTATCGATTGATCCCGAGCCTTCTGCAGAACCTTTCGTGCCATCTCGAGCTGGTTTGATTCAAACAGAACAAGTGCCAGATCATAATATGGGTCTAAAAAGCCTTCATCTGCAAATTGGATCGCTCGAGTCAGGTGATAAACGCCTTGCCTGACCTTCCCCAGTCGATATAGGCTTAAGCCCAGGCCTTTGCTGGCATAGGCATCCTGAGGATGGTGCTGCAGGACAATCTGATTGGCCTGGGCAGCTTCTCTATAGTGTCCCATTATAAATTGAAGATAACCTGATAGCCTGAGTGCGGCACAGTCTTGAGGATCGTCCTCCAGCAGGTCTGCGACAAGTCTTAATGCTATCTGGCAGTTGCCATTCTGGGCCCAGCATCGCGCCACGTTGAGCCGTTCCGTTCGGTCCGGCAGGGACGCTTGTTGCTTGAGGACTGCCTGAACCGACATGTTGTACAGACAGTAGGTGTTTTCTGCCTGAATGCTGCCTCCAAGTGTCAACCGGGAATTGCTGCAACCGCCCAGACAAGTAACTGCATGCGGGCAATCGCGGCACAGACCGGCCAGTTGGCCTATCGAACGGGCACGGTTCCAACTGAACGCACCAGGATCGTTCCATATGGCAGCAATCGGCTTTTCCCGGATGTTTCCTTCAATAAAACTGCTGTCCCGGATCGATGTACAACCGAGGATATCGCCATTATGCAAGATGCCCATGCTGTAGCGGCCTGCAGGACATCCTTGCCAGGGATATCGGCCGTCATTCGTGTTCTGGCAGCGAACCTTCATTTCAATCGCGTCATGGTAGCCGATGCAATCAGCCAGTTGAATGCTGATCGGGCTGGTATCCTGAGCCCTGCTGGCAAAGTCCGTAATCTCCCGGATCTGCTCCGGGCCGATGACCAGATGGTCGATCTCTTTCATGTTACCCATGGGTAAGGCGATCTGTAGTTGCCAGGAAGATATGTTCATGCCAGCCAGCCTGTTTTTCAGCTGGTCCAGTTCACCAATATTTCGCCGGTTGATCGTTGTGATAATCGCAGCCTTAACTGTATCACTGTCTTTAAGGATGGACAAGGCGTGCAGGATGCGTCGAAACGAACCGTTTCTGCGGATATTGTCATGGGTTTGTTCCAGACCATCCAGGCTGAAGGCAATGGTATTCACCCCGGCATCACAGGCCAGATTCAAGATATCCTCGTCAAAGTTCCAGCCATTCGTGATGAGATTGGGAATGATACCGTTTTTTGTCAGTGCTGAGGCTATCAGGTGCCAATCATTTCTTAGTGTTGGTTCCCCGCCGGATAGTGTTATCCAGGAAAATCCCATAGCACCCAGGCTGTCACATAAATGAAGTGCCTCTTCGGTATTTAGCTCATCTGGTAACGCTGCCATGCATGATGAGCCACAGTGCCGACAATGCATGTTGCAGGCCATGGTGATCTCCCAGACCGCTGTAACCGGCTGGTTGATCGACTGTCCGACCATTTGCATGTCAGTACTGTCCATGTTCATAATCAGATGTCTGCCGGCCCGGGCAGGTGTGGTGAAACACCATACATAGGCCGGATTTCAGCCGGAGGGGGGCTTCCGAGTGCAACACTGATGCCATACATGGGCCGGATATCAATCGGAGCAAGGCTTCCGGGCGCGACACTGATACCATACATGGGCCGGATATCAACCGAAGGAGGGCTTCCGGGCGCGACACTGATGCCATACATAGGCCGGATATCTGCCGGCGCAGAGCTG
>JAWSUP010000052.1:0-15299 GCA_033549405.1 Bacillota bacterium
ACCAAACATTCGTGTGCTTTGCAACCCTTTACTGTCTAAACCCGATAGCCACATATAATTATAAGCAATTAAGCTTATTGCACAAGCTTACTATCTTTTGCTCGAGACAACCACCCCTTTGAAGTGTTGACGGCGACATATCTGCTATAATTGATTTGAATGTGATCTGAAAATACTGGTTCGTTCAGTCCAGGAGGTAATCCAGATGACTGCGATCAACATAAATAGTGATGATCCGATGTCGGATCAGAAAGCGGAGCAAATAAGCGAACTGCCATCAGAATTGTTTTCTGAACAATTGATGGAGCGGCAACCTGACCTGCAGCCAGAACGACGCAAGGTCTGGCCGTTCAGGCTGGTTGCCATCCTGTTGGTCGTCTCAATGATATTTTTCCTTTTTGCCGGTATCTTGCATCTTCTAGGTCTGCCGCCCATGGGTCTGCTTTTTGAGTCCGGCCGTTTGACCAGGGATGCCACAGTTCGGACCTGGACGGAATCTGTCGTCGCCATCTCGGCAGATGAGCGGCGCGGTACGGGCTTTGTGATCTCTCCGGGGCAGATCGTCGTAACCAATCAGCACATTATCGAAGATGCAGACAGCGTAACGGTCAGCTTCGGGGCTGGGAAGAGCGAAACTGCGATCAGCTGGGATTTTAATGAAGAAATTGATCTGGTCTTGATCGCGGTGTCAGAAGCCTGCAATAACGGACTTGTACTGGAAACCGGCAAGCCCCCTGAACCTGGCGATATCCTCACCATGATCGGGAACCCTTTGGGATTTTTCCGAATAGTCAGTCAGGTGGAATTCATTGGGATCGCCCATACCGGCGGCTGGAATGAACCGCTCTTTGCGATCAGGGGCGCTGTCTACCGCGGCAACAGCGGCAGTCCCATCATCAATGCTGAGGGGAAAGTCGTCGGTGTCCTGTTCGCCACAGTGGCATCGTCGACTCAGGAAGAGGGCATCATCGGCCTGGTTATTCCGGCCGCCACGATCCTTAGCTATATCGATACGCTGGATGCTGACTGATGTCCAGATGAAAGGAATATGAACATGACAAAGCCGAACATCTTGATCCTTCTTTCGGACCAGCACCGCTTTTGTGATTTGGGCTGTTATGGCAATAAAGAAGTGATCACACCCCATTTTGATGCGTTCGCCGCTCAGGCTGTCCGCTTCTCACAGTGCATCTCCAATTCGCCTCTGTGTGTTCCCGCCAGGGCATCGCTCTTGACCGGTCTGGCACCGCACAAACACCGGGCTATCACGAATGACCTGCCAGTTGATACCTCCTGTGCAAGCATCGCTACAGTCCTGAACAGGCAAGGATACCAGACTGGTTATATCGGGAAATGGCACCTGGGCGGCATTCCGCGTGACAAACCGATCGACACATCTTGCAGGCTCGGATTCTCCGAATGGAAAGCAGCCAACTGCCACCACCAGTACCACAGAGGATTTTATTTTGACGAGGAAAATCAGCGCCATGAGATTGAAGGCTATGAGCCGATTGCCCAGACCGACTTGGCTATAGACTTCATGTCCCGCAACCAGGAAAAAGACTGGTGCTGTGTCCTCAGTTTCGGGCCGCCACATGATCCGTACCTGGATGTTCCTGACCGTTATCTTGACCTGTATCGCGACTGTGACCTGACATTTCGGGGCAATGTACCGGATGTAATTCTGCAGAGGACCGGTGTTGAACTGGATCGTCAGCAACTGCTGGAATTCTACAGGGGTTATTATGCACACATCACGGCCCTCGATGAACAGTTCGGCCGGATCATCGCTTCTTTGAAACAGTCCGGCCAGCTCGACAAGACCATTATCGTCTATACATCGGATCATGGCGACATGTTAGGAAGCCAGGGTTACTTGAACAAGCAACTGCCCTTTGATGAAGCCATCCGCGTTCCGCTTATGATTCGTTATGGCAATAAGACCTTTTGTGGTGTTCAGAACGGTCTGATCTCGCTTATGGACTTGCCGGTCAGTCTGCTCGGTCTGGCAGGATGCGCTTTTGACCGACCAGTCGATGGGCATGACTTGCATAACCTTTTTATTGATCCGCTGGCAGATGGATTGAAACAAGCCTACATCCTCGACAGTGTCCCGTGCCATCAGTCTTATCAGAGGGGCGGCACTGAGTGGCGCGGATTGCGGACTGAGCGATATACGTATGCCAGGAGTGCGGATGGTGCAGTCTGCTGGCTGTACAATAATATTGATGATCCATTACAGCAAAATGATTTGTCTTATCGTGCTGACCTGCGGACTCCGCTGGAGGAATCATTACAAAAGCTTGTTGCCCAACATGATGAGTTTTTACCCTGGGACAGTTATATCAGAAAGTATGGCTTCCGGGACGAATGGAACCGGAGTCAGACATATTTCAATCTGCCGATAGAGGTTTGAAAAATACCGATGTCTGCAAATGTAAACAATTATCATAATCTATTGATCAACGGTACCATCAGTGGTACCATTGATACTGCTAATGGTATTGAAAGGGGTGCATTACTCATAAGCACTAACAGCAAATTTGAAGATAGGCTTAGGAGCAAACCAACACCAAAAGATATCAGATTTGAAGACATTGAGCAGTTCATGCGAAAATCAGGTTTTGAAGTTAAGGTGGGAAATGATAATGCACATTATTGCTTCTTATACCGACTTGAGTTGTCTTCTGGTCCGAGGAGTGTTAAAGCTTCTGTTGCCAAACCGCATCGTTCGGGCGAGGGAGTGAAAATCCCTTATATCAAAAATATATTAAAGGCTGTTGATGAGATCAGAGAATTTGCGAACGAATGAGATTATCATGGAGGTTATTATGAATATTGATTATCCGATACGTATCTATCTTGATACCGAAAATGATACTTATAATTGGGTTGCTGAGTATCCTGATTTACCTGGTTGTATTGGTGTCGGTGATACAAAGGAAGAAGCCTTATCTGAAGCTGAAGCTAACAAATCAATATGGCTCGAATCAGCAGAAGAAAATGGCGAAAAAATACCAATGCCGAGTATTGCTTATGCGATGGAGTATAGTGGTAAATTTAACTTGAGGATTCCTAAGTCACTCCATAGAGATCTGGCTATACAAGCTGAGGTAGAAGGTGTAAGTTTGAATGCTTTATGCATTTCATTATTGTCCAGAGGTTATAGCAGTTTATTTATAAAAAAGATCAATATCGAATCTTCGACCAATTGCACTGAGACAATTGATGATCGCAGTTTTCATAATGATAACTGGTGTTCCTCTAATGTTAAAGCACAGAAAATTATTCCGATAAGAACTGCATCTTAATGATGTATGAAGAAAATATGAAAGAGGTTTCTATGTCTGCAGCTTTTGAGTTTGTCCGATACAGTATTGTGAATATTAATTATTATGCAGATGAAAATAACAAAAGCGAAAAAGAGTCCAAAATCGAAACTCAAATTGAAATTGCCAGGAATAACGAATCCCCATCGATATTCAGGTTAGCTCTGACAATTATTGTAACCGGTCCCAAAACAATTAACCTGTTAATGCACGGCTATTTTAAGTGGAACGGAAAGTACGTAGCTGATGATACTGAGAGATGTCTCGGTTCGTTTGGTACATCTATATTATATCCGTATGCTCGAGTGGCTATATCAGAGATTTCGATACTTGATGGTGGAAAACCAATAATTCTCCCGACAATTAATGCCTTCAACATGTTTGATGAAGACGATGAAAAATCTGGTAATCCTGAAATAATGCAACAGAATTAGAGGTATAACACATGCAGATAAAAATGAGACATGAGGTGGCTGAGGAACTGACCTGGGATCTGACGCACTTGTATCCTGACCAGGCTGCATTCCAGGCGGCTCTGGGAGAAGCCGACCGGCTTGTCGGACTGATCGAGAAGACCTATGCCGGCAGAGTTTCTCTGTCTGCAGACCCGCAGTTTCTCCTGGATGCCGTGCGGCAATATGAGCAGCTGCAGATCCTTCTGGATAGGACCGGAAACTACGCGAGTCTGGCCGTTTCGGTCGATATGGCCAACGACCAGTTGAACAGCCAGTACATGACTTTTGAGTCCCGGGCTGCTGACATGACCAGCCGTTTGTCATTTCTGTTAAGCGAGCTGATGGAAGTTGCCGATGAACTGCTCGTCCGGTCGGCCGCCCTGGATTCTGACTATGCCGTCTTCTTCGAAGATATCCGGCGCAAGAAGCAGCACAAGCTGACCGCTGAGACCGAGAAAGCCCTGGCTGCACTCGGACCCGCTCTTGGCTTGCCTTTCATAGTGTATGAGCAAGCTAAACATGCCGATATGGATTTCGGCACTTTCACGGTCGATGGAAAAACTTTGCCTTTGAGTTTTGTCTTGTTTGAAAATGAATACAACCTGTCGGCAGATCGCGCTGTGCGTCAAGCGTCCTTTACCGCTTTCTCCGACGTCCTCAGGCGCTATCAGAACACAAGCGCTGCGCTTTATAACGGTGAGGTCCAGAAACAGAAAACGCTTTCTCGCCTGCGCGGCTATGAATCGGTGATCGATTATCTCCTGGAGGACCAGAAGATTGATCGCGCCTTGTATGACCGCCAGATCGATGTGATCATGTCTGAACTGGCGCCGCATATGCGCCGCTATGCGCGCCTGCTTCAGCGGGCTCATCATCTCGAAGAGATGACATTTGCCGACCTGAAGATTTCGCTGGAATCGGATTATGATCCGCAGATGACAATAGCCGAAGCCAGGACGCTGGTATCAGATGCCCTCAGTGTGCTTGGCGCGGAATACCGCCAGGGTGTCATGCGGGCATTTGACGAACGTTGGATTGACTTTGCGCAGAACGCAGGCAAGATGACCGGCGGCTTTTGCGCATCTCCTTATCAGGTGCATGGTTACATCCTGTTGTCCTGGACCAGCCATCTGAGCGAAGTGTTCACCCTGGCTCATGAGCTGGGCCATGCCATGCATTTCGTCCTGGCTAACCAGGAGCAGCCCTGGCTGGCTTGTGAACCCTCTTTATACATGGTCGAGGCTCCGTCTACCTGCAATGAACTGTTCCTGATGAATGCCCTGTTGCAACAGAATCAAGACCAGCGCTTTCAGCGCTGGGTGCTGTCCTCCGTGATTCAGAACACGTACTTTCATAATTTCGTCACACATCTTCTGGAGGCAGCCTGGCAGAGGGAAGTGTACAGGCGCGTTGACAAAGGTGAGCATCTGCAGGCATCCGATCTGAGTGAAATGAAAAGAAGCGTTCTGACAGAATTTTGGGGTGATGCAGTCACGATCAACGAAGGGGCAGAGCTGACCTGGATGCGCCAGCCACATTATTACATGGGCCTTTATTCGTATACGTACAGCGCCGGATTGACCATCGCGACTGAAGTCAGCCGGCAGATCGGAGAGCAGGGCGAGCCGGTCGTGCAGAACTGGCTCAAGGCGTTGCGATCAGGGGCGTCTGTCACGCCTGTTGAATTTGCAGCGCTTGCCGGTGTGGATGTAACCTCAGAGGAACCGCTGCGCCGGACGATTGCAGCAATCGGGGACATCATCGACCGGATTGAAGCCCTTTGTACTAGGCTAGATTGATTCTGTCCAACAGGTCCGGGCGATACATGAAGAATCCATAGCTGGATGCGCCGCCAGCTTTGACAGCTGCGATACTATCTGCCAGGCGGTCATCTTCAAGCTGGATGATCGGAACAACTGGTTTGCCCGCCGGTAAATTATGGACGAGCATTGCTGTTTCCTGGGTGAGCATCTCAGGCTCGAAACCAAAGCGCCTGATTTCTGTTGCAGTGCGCGGACTGGAATCGTGCTGAGGTGCCAGGCAGTCCAGGTTAAGCTGTGAAAATGGCCGGAGTGTTTCTGCAGCCTGCGCTAACGTCAATCCGGAGCGGGCAGTCAGCGCATCGAGCAAAATGGACCATTCGTGGTTCAGGCAGGCAGGACCGTTCTTTTCCGGATAACGCCGATAGAGCATCGGAGCGACCAGGTCCAGACCAGATACAACATCGGCAGTCTGGCCTACCCATGTGGCCAGTGAATCTGAAAAGATGAAGGCGCCAATCTGCAGCTGGTTGTTTTGCCGGCGCATCTGCTGGATGAAATCTGAATAGTATGTTTTCATGCAGTGACGGCGAAAGGCCAGCCAGGACGTTAGATTGGCAATGCAGGTGCTTAATGTGCCGTTGCCGGTTCTGATGAATTGGTTCAGTACCTGAACGGCCTGTTGCATCTGGTCCATGTCAAACCCGTCGCTTATGGCTTTCTGGCGGCAACGCGGACAAAAGCAGGTCAGAAAAGCGGGAAGTGATTCAGCCGATGCCGGTGAGGCGAATCGTGCACCGTCGACGAAAATCCCCTTGAGGCCGGGTGTTCTGGCTATAGCGGCTGCTTCATCGAGGCGCGCCTGGCGCAGGTCCGGATCGTTCGGGCAGCCCGAGGAAAACCAGCGCTGCGGCACTTGATTGAGATCCTGGCACCAGTGTGTGACATTGGCAAAATCATCACGCAGCGAAAATGCGCCAAAACAGGCATAGACGTCGAGGTTATAGCGGTCGGCAGCTTCTATTATCGCAGCGTCAGGACGACCGCCGATGACGATTGCGCCGATCCCGCGAATGGCCAGTTCCCTGGCACATGCCAGCGGATTTTGCCGGTCAATACCAAAAATGTAAGGTCTCATCAGTGGGTTCTCCTGTATTGTGATCATTTAATTCACGCATACGTATTTTGCTCATAGACTGCTAGATAATCGCAAATTCTATCTTTTGTTCATTATCATCGATCGTATAGCGATCTTCCTGGAAAAGGCTGATACAAGCATGCACGACAGAGGAGTCATACAGGCGCCCTGCATGTGTACTGATTTCGTATAGGGCGCAGTCAAGCCCCAGGGCGGGACGATACGGACGGTGCGACATCATGGCTTCGACAACGTCGGCGACCGCTAGAATGCTGGACTCCAGCAGAATATCCGGTTTCATCAGTTGACGCGGATAGCCGCTGCCGTCAAGCCGTTCATGATGCTGGAAGATTGCTTCACACACCGGTTTCGGCAACCTGATGTGACGCAGCATATCATATCCCTGTTGCGGGTGGATGCGGATCAGGTCCATTTCCTGGTTGCTCAATCGTCCTGGTTTGTTGAGAATTTCTGCTGGTATGGACATTTTGCCGATGTCATGCAGATATCCTGTCATCAGGATGTTATTGATGAACTCGTTACTTAGCTTCATTTTGTTGGCGATGGCTGCTGAAAGGTTGCCGACTTTGCGTTGATGGCCGGCTGTATACGGATCGCGCACTTCAATGACGGATGAGCAAAGCAGCATGATGCTCTGCATGGCATCCTGAAGTGCCCGGGTGCGAGTTGCGACAGTCTGTTCTAGTTCGCGCAGATAACGGATTCGTTCTTGTTCCAAACAAATTTTCTCATCATTAAGATTCTTGATCTGGACAGCCTGGCGGACAGCGATCAGCAGGGTTTCTTTATCGATCGGTTTGGGGAGGTATTCGGATGCGCCGATCTTAACGGCCTGCATGGCGGTATCGATCGTCGGTTCGCCGGTCATGATCAAGACCTGAACGGTCTGGGAACGCCTGCGGATGTATGAAAGCAATTCGATCCCGTCCATGCGCGGCATGATGATGTCCGTCAGGATGACATCGTAGTCGTTTGCAGCGATCAGATCAAGTGCAGCTGTTGCATTTTCAGCCGCATCGACGGCATAGCCAGCTTTTTGCAGAAGTGCCTGTACAGTGATACGCAAGCTGTATTCATCGTCTACAATCAGGATATGGTGCATGATTCAATCCTCCCTGACAATGGGTGTCGTCCAGCCGTTGTCGACCGGCAGGATGCAATGAATACGGGTATACTGACGTTTCTGGCTGTCAACTTCAAAGTATCCATGATGGTCCCGGACGATACCGAAGCTGATCGACAGCCCCAGGCCAGTTCCGGCATCTTTCGGTTTGGTTGAATAAAAGGGCTCAAAAATACGCAGTTGCTCCTCTTCTGAAATGCCCGTACCATGGTCTTCGACCGTCATGCGGATCCAGCGACGGTCATCCTGATCAAAAGAAGCGACTGACAACCGGATGACCTTGTCTTCATGATAGCCAGGGTATTTTTCATTGAGCGCATCACGGGCATTGGTCAGCAGATTGAGCAGCACCTGTTGGATCTGCTGGCTTCGGCACTTCACCGATGGAAGATCAGGTGGTATTGCGACGATCAGATCGATCTGTTCCTTACGAAAGATCGCCTTGAGCAGTGAGACTGTCTGATTGACGATGTCTTCGATGCGCGCATAGCTGTGTGATTGCTTATCCTGACGTGAGAACTGCAGCAGATTCTTCACGATCTCGGAGATTCTTCTGCTCTCCTGGATGATGCCTTTAAGCCAGGATGCCTCCGCTGTTTCGTCTGGAGTCTCGTCCAGTACGAGCTGGGCGTAGTTCATAATTCCGTTGATCGGATTGTTGATCTCATGGGCGACCCCACCGGCCAGAAGGCCAATAGCATCCATCTTCTGCTGCTGGCGCAGCTGTGCTTCCATCTGGAGCTTTTCTTGTTCAGCTGCCTTGCGGGCTGTGATGTCACGACAGAATACCAGGATGCTGTCCTTACCATTGAACGATATCGGAACTGCAGAGACATCGACGCTGACATGAGATTGATCCAGCCGGATAAACACTTCCTCTATTGAAGGAACGGGTTGGCGCTGCGCTTTCATGAATGTAGTGCGGCTGCGTATCACATCGTGGTAGTCTGGATGAAATCGTTCAAACACAGGCGTCCCGATCAGCTGATCAGCGTTTGCCGCGCCAAGCAAGTTAAGGGTTTCAGGATTGACAAAGACAAATTTGCTATCGAATTGAATGAAGATTGCTTCGGGTGCGTTCTCCACAACTGACCTGAAGCGTTTCTCGCTATTTGACAACAGGCGCTGTGCTTCCTGTTGGCCGTTGATCGCATCATTGCGGTCGCGCTGGACCATCAGCAACATGCTGAGCAAGAGGCTTGCAACCGGGTAGACGAGTAGGACTGGCAGGGATATCTCCCGGATGACCGTAAGACTCGTTGGATAGGGCATCAGGAGCATGCACAGGATCATCACAATATGAACCAGGATGCTCATCAGATAAAGGCTCAGCCAGCGGTGCTTCGCCTGTCGGCTGAAGATATGCCGATTCCACAAATATCCGATCAGGGCACTGGTGACAATGACAGCCAGTCCGGCCACCATGCCAACCCCGCCTTCGACAATTCGAAAAATCGAGGCGGTTACGACCGTCATAACCGTCGGAATGGGTCCGAAAAAGAATGCAGCCACACTGATCAGGATTGAGCGCGTATCAAAGACCAGGCCGGGAGCCATGACAAAGCGGGTTGACATAACGACGATGCAGATTGAACTGATGAAGAAACCGGTGATCAGAGGTTTAATTTTACTGAATCGATCTGGCAGCTGATAGCTGATTTCACAGACGATACTGAGTGCTAATAGCAGTGCGGCATTATAGATCAGGGCTGTCAACAACTCTTGATTCATATATGTTCCAGCACTTTCACAAGGTATTATTATCAATATTATAACGCTATGAACTTTTCGCTTCAAGTAAAACGCAAGGTTGAACTTTCATTATTTCATTAATTTTATTGACAAGGGTATGAGGTTGCCGTATCATACAGAAAATGACAAACCTTTGATTGAGAGAAGTAGTCGTTTGCATACAGCTTCAGAGAGCGGCCGATGGTGGGATGGCAGCCTGTAATGAAACGATGAATGGACTCAAGAGGGCGGCAGGAAATGGCCGACGGGAACTTCGCCCGTTACCCCGGAAGCACATATGGCTGTATGTGAAAGAGTGGGCGCTAAAACGTCAATTCAGGTGGTACCGCAGAAGTGAAAGCTTTTGTCCTGTAGCAGGGGCAATGGCTTTTTTGTTGTCGATCAATCAATTAAACGGCGGCACGCCGCACTGGAGGAGGAATATTCATGGTAAAAGGACGGTTCGGGGTTCACGGGGGCCAATATATTCCCGAAACCCTGATGAATGAGATAATCCGATTGGATGAAGCCTATCAGTTTTACAGACAAGACGCAGCTTTTATTGCGGAGCTCGACCAGATGCTCAGAGAGTATGCCGGGCGGCCGTCTCTGTTGTATCGGGCCGACAGGATGACGAAAGATCTGGGAGGTGCGACTGTCTATCTCAAACGTGAGGACTTAAACCACACAGGGTCGCACAAGATTAACAATGTGCTCGGACAGGCTTTGCTGGCCAGAAAGCTGGGCAAGACGCGCCTGATCGCTGAAACCGGCGCCGGGCAGCACGGAGTGGCGACGGCGACGGCGGCAGCTTGGTTCGGCATGGATTGCGAAATCTACATGGGCAGGGAAGACATGGAGCGACAGGCGCTCAATGTTTACCGCATGGAGCTTCTGGGCGCTCAGGTGCATGAGGTGACGAGCGGCACCATGACGCTGAAGGATGCCGTTAACGAGACACTGCGCGCCTGGACGGGACGATTTGCCGATACCCATTATGTCTTCGGTTCGGTTATGGGTCCACACCCGTTTCCCACGATGGTCAGGGATTTCCAGAGTGTTATCGGGCGAGAAGCCAGGCAGCAGATCCTGGAGCGGGAAGGCCGTTTGCCGACTGCTGTAGTCGCCTGTGTTGGCGGCGGCAGCAACGCCATGGGGCTCTTTTACCCATTCATTAAGGATGCATCGGTAGCCCTGATCGGTTGCGAAGCAGCCGGCCACGGTATCGACACGGACAAGCACGCGGCCACCATCGCCAAAGGGAAACCGGGTGTTTTTCATGGTATGAAATCCTATTTCTGCCAGGATGAAAACGGCCAGATTGCACCGGTCTATTCGATCTCGGCCGGGCTTGATTATCCAGGGATCGGACCGGAGCATGCCCACCTGCATGATACAGGCCGGGCAAAATATGTTCCAGTTACGGACGCAGAAGCGGTCGATGCCTTTGAATACCTGGCCAGGACGGAGGGCATCATCTGCGCCATCGAAAGCGCCCATGCTTTGGCGCATGTCTGCCGTCTGGCGCCGCAGATGGATCCCCGGGACCTGCTGATTGTTTCTCTGTCCGGTCGCGGTGACAAAGATGTCGCGGCCATAGCGCGCTATCGGGGGGTGAAGCTCTATGAGTAAAATCGCCAATGCCTTTAAAAATGGACCGGCTTTCATCGGCTTTCTGACAGGCGGCGATCCCAACCTCAGGCAAAGCCTGGCAAATATCGAGGGTCTTATCGTCGGCGGAGCCGACTTGATCGAGATCGGTATTCCGTTTTCCGATCCTGTGGCAGAAGGGCCGGTTATCCAGGCGGCCAACAACCGTGCCCTGGCTGCCGGAACGACGACAGAGGACATTTTCAGCCTGGTCGCGTCTGTCCGCCTGCGCTCGGATGTGCCTGTTGTTCTGCTGACGTACCTGAATCCCGTTTTTGTCTATGGCTATGACCGATTTTTTGCCCGTTGCGCAGCTTCCGGCGTGGACGGCATCATCATACCTGACTTGCCATATGAGGAAAAAGGCGAGATTGCCGATTTTGCCCGGCAGTCCGGTATCGATCTGATCGCTCTGGTGGCCCCAAGCTCTGAAGGTCGCATCCGCCAAATCGTATCTGAAGCGACCGGCTTCATTTACGTGGTCTCATCGCTTGGCGTGACCGGCGTACGCAGTGAGATTGAAACGGATCTGGTCCGATTGGTCACTACAATCAAACAAGTGACCAATACGCCTGTGGCTGTTGGCTTCGGTATCAGCACACCCAGGCAGGCTGCCGCAATTGCTCGTATATGCGATGGTGTCATCGTGGGCAGCGCGCTCGTCAAGATCGCCGCGGCAAATGGTATAACCGCCGCAGAGAAACTGAGCCAGTATGCAGTCATGATGAAGGAAGCGATGGCAAAAGCACTTTAGACCAGCTAATAATAACTTGCTCAATATATTTCCCGTGACATGCCCTAAAATCTTAACTGCCCCTTAGGTATCCATTGACTGATGTGTTCATAAACGTTAGCATGTAATAGGCTGCTAGATGCAGTTGAGAAGCGGGCTTTTGTCTTTATTCTATACAAGTTCGCTAAGGAGATTTGGCGTGCAAATGCTGGAACAAGAAGCAACGATTCGCAAAGTCCTGTTACATTACGATCTTGACGGTACGCTGTGTGAATTGACGCAGTTGGTCAATGGGCACATCAACGACACATTCCAGGTGTGTCTCGACGACAATGGTGATCGACGGCAGTACATCCTGCAGCGCATCAATGATTATGTCTTTAAAAATCCGGCTCTGGTCATGGACAACATCCTGGCAATAAGCCAGTATTTGGAGAGCCGGTTGAGTTGTGATGATTGCTCCATCATCACATTCCTGAACAACCGCGATGGTCGCAACCACACCGTCTGCGACAGCGGAACCTGGCGCCTTTGTCCGTATATTGACAATTCTGTCGCTTACGAACAGGTGGAGAACAGCCAGGTCCTGGTCAGCGCCGGTTATGCTTTCGGTCGCTTTCAGGCCTTGCTGGCGGAGATGCCGATTGACCGGCTGGCCGAAACGATTCCCGGTTTTCACCACACGCCTGGCCGACTGCAGCAGCTCTTTGATGTTGCCCGGCGCGATCCAATGGGGCGAGCCAGTGCTGTCGCGCGCGAATTGGACTTTTTTCGCAGTAACAGCGAACTGGCCGGACGCCTTTCAGTCTTACAGCAGCAAGGCGTTCTGCCTCTGCGGGTCACCCACAATGACACGAAGTACAACAACATTCTCATGGACCGCAATAGTGGCAAACCGCTCTGCGTCATAGACCTGGATACGGTCATGCCCGGATTGTCGATGCATGACTTTGGCGATGCGATCCGTTTTGCCGCCAACGATGCGGTCGAAGACGAGACGGACCTGGACAAGGTGCGGTTGAATATGGACCATTATGAGGCCTTCACCCGCGGGTTCATGGGAGCTGCCGGTTCGTTCCTGACACCAAACGAGGTCGATCACATGGCATTAGGCGCAATTGTCATCACAATCGAGCTGGCATCGCGTTTTTTGGCCGACCACATTGATGGTGACCGATATTTTCGCATCCATCGTCCGGGGCATAATCTTGATCGCGCCAGAAGCCAGATTCGTCTGGCTGAGGACATGCTGGCGCACCTGGACGAGATGAATGCGATCGTCAAACAGCCAGTGAAGTCATTCTTAACAACCTATTTAGTTGAAAAGGAGCAGTACAGTAATGGATAAAAAAATACGTGTAACCGTGTGGAACGAGTATCGTCATGAAAAGATCAAACCAGCGGTGCAGGCAATCTATCCCCGGGGCATCCACCAGGCGATCGCAGATATGGCAGAAAAGGAAGCGGACATGACTGCCCGGACTGCTGTCATGGACGATCCGGAGCATGGGCTGAACGATGCGGTGCTGGCGGAAACAGATGTCCTGATCTGGTGGGGTCACGCCTATCATGGCCTGGTTGATGACGCTGTCGTGGAAAAAGTCTACAATCGCGTCCTGCAGGGCATGGGCCTGATCGTCCTGCATTCAGGCCATGGATCAAAAATTTTCCGCAAGCTGATGGGAACGGATTCGCAGAACCTGAAGTGGCGGGAAATCGGGGAGAAGGAGCGCATCTGGGTCATCGAGCCTGGTCATCCGATCGCAGACGGCATTCCGGAATACTTCGAGATGGAACACGAAGAGATGTACGGAGAGCGCTTTGATATTCCTGCCCCGGATGCACTGGTATTCATCAGCTGGTTTGCCGGCGGTGAAGTTTTCCGCAGCGGTTGCTGTTTCCAGCGCAGCCGCGGTAAAGTCTTTTATTTCCGTCCTGGTCACGAGACTTTCCCGGTCTACCACAACCCGATCGTGCAGCGCGTGCTGCGCAACGCAATCCGCTGGGCTGCGCCGGTGGCTGCAGCTCCGACCATCACCGGCCTTGTCGATCCGATTGAAAATATTTAACGGGAAACACCATCATATCAACGTTTTTTGTGGTTATTTTATTGCGTTCATTATGGTGTTGTGATAGTCTGAAATCAATCCTCAACCAAGAACTCGCCTGTTGCAAAAACGAAACGGAGGTTACATCATGACAAAAGGGAAATACGGTCTAAGCCTGGTGGCTATCGCCATCCTTGCTTTTGTTCTCGCCTTTTTTGGCCTGCTGGAAGCGCTGATTCTTTTCCTGGCTTTTGCCCTGATCCTGGAAAAGGACCAATGGCTTTCCCGGCAGGTTTTTCAGGCCTTTTACCTGCGGCTGGCCTATGTTATTCTGCTGACGGTCATTGACTGGATTTTCAAGGTCATCAACGCTTTCTTCGGCTTGTTCAGTGCCTTCAGAGTTATCAATTTCTTCAATAGCGTCCAGAGTATTATCCAGTTCCTGCTGTACGTCGGACTTTTTGCGATGGCCTTGATTGCTGTCCTGCGTCTCGCCAAAGGTAAAGATGCCGGCTTACCGCTGATCTCATCTCTTGTTGACAAGACATTTGGTATCATCAAACCGAAAGCAAAACCGCAGGCGCAACCTCAGCAGGCTTATCAGCCGCCTCAGGCTGCTCCATACCAGGCGCCAGTCCCGAGCGCCCAGGTTTATCAGCCGCCTGCCGCACAGGCTGCACCACCGCCTCCCGCACCGGCGCCTGTTGAGGAAGCAGTACCGCAGGCAGCGCCAGCCCAGGAAGCGC
Organism: Bacillota bacterium; assembly: GCA_033549405.1. Taxonomy (GTDB): domain Bacteria; phylum Bacillota; class Clostridia; order Saccharofermentanales; family UBA5734; genus JAAYBY01. The sequence goes on from JAWSUP010000052.1 coordinate 14,735, forward strand.
CGCCTTCCAAGACGGCTGAAGAGACGACGCCTGCAGAAGCGCCGCCGGCACCCAAAGCAGACGGCAGCTGGACCTGTTCCTGTGGCAGAGAAAACAACAGCAATTTCTGCATGAGCTGCGGTAAACCAAGGCAATCCTGATGGATACCTTGATATGACAGGCGGTAAACCTCAGGGTTAACCGGACTGCAATCGCGATCACTCTTAAGTCGATCATACTTGAGCCGATCATTATTTGAGGGAGGAACGACCATGTACTGTCCAAATTGCGGAAAACAAAATCCTGATGATGCCAAATTCTGCGAAAGCTGTGGGGCGCCGACCGGCGCCGTCGAAACGCCAAAAGCTGCTCCGCCGCCACCCCCGCCCCCGCCACCTCAGTACAGTGCTCCGCCGCCACCTGCCTATTCGGCGCCTGTCCAGCAGCAGTATTACCAGCAACCGCCATCCTATTCAACAACAGGAGGAGCCGGTAACTCGGCGCCGCTCTCAGTCGGCCAGTTCCTGGGGACACTCATATTGTTCGGTATTCCGCTGGTTGGTTTCATCCTGATGCTGGTCTGGGC
>JAWSUP010000053.1:0-15210 GCA_033549405.1 Bacillota bacterium
GAACATCGCCTCGATACAGGTAGGCACAGCCGCTGCCCATGGTCACCGCAGCCATTTCAGAGTCTCTGACCAGAATTCCGGCAAAATAAGGTTGCCTCATTCCATCATGCTTCAGGGCAATCCGCCCGACAACCGACACAGCGCATTCAGCGAGTTCATTGATCTCCGCATCAATGTTATGGCCAGGCTGCCTGACTTCGTTCATGATCTTATCGAGCGATTTTCTCACCTGACCGGATGCCGCATCTTCCTGGGCTGACCCTGCCAGATGTGCGTACACGGCATAGAAAAAGCCGCGTTCTTCGCGATCAAGCGTGATATCTGCAGCACGATGCTCACGACGACCGGACAGGCGGCCATCCAGAAAGAAACCGTCTGTCGCGCCGGATGTCGGGTAATATCGTGCTGTAACAGTCGTTGCAATTCGTGTTATTGCGGCCTTGTTTGATTTTGCCATGTTGGGGCCTCCTGTTTCGTGATCAGATTATAGACGTCCGTATTGCAGTCAATATGAACCTGTAGCGTAGCATAAACAGCTATGCTAAAACAGGGCATCTTTTATATACCCTGATCATTATATCACATGCATTTTACTTCCAATATGACAGATTCATATCAAATCACCGCCCTTTACGTTGCTTCTTGTCTGTCCTTTCCTTTTTGTGTATCATGATGAGCGAGGATGGTATCAATATGTCCATGCAAAGAAGCACCCGTTTTTCAATGGGTTTTCAATTATTTTTTATTTCAGGCTGTGTCATCGCTTTGTTCCTAGGACTTTTTTCTGGTCCGGTCCAGGCGGTCGACAGCCGGATTTTTGCTGATGGCCGTCAACCGATCCAGCTGGCAGCCGGCAGAATGCACAGTGCCATGATTCTGCAAGACAGCTCCTTGTATTTATGGGGGGACAACACCTATGGCCAGCTTGGACAGGATGGCGCAGATTACCTCGACAAACCGCACCGTATTGATTTGCCAGCAAAATCTGTAGCTGTCAGTCTGGGATCTGATCATACGCTGATCCTGACAGAAGACGGTTCTGTCTATGCCATGGGGCGTAACACCTTCGGACAACTGGGTAATGGGTCGACTCTTCCGTCGAGCCGTCCGGTCAAGATCGAAGGCCTGCCACCGGTTCAGGCGATTGCAGCCGGTTCCTGGCATTCACTGGCGTTATGCCAGGATGGAAGTGTCTGGGGCTGGGGTGACAACAGCACCTACCAGCTGGGAGATGTACAGGGCGAAGCCATCACGGACGCTGCCGGCAACACGATCGGTTACCGACACACAAAACCGGTTAAAATCATACTGAACGGCGCCACAGGTGTAGCGGCAGGTGCTCAGTTTTCATTGTATCTGCGTCATGACGGCCAGCTGTTTGCCTGGGGTGACAACAGCCGCGGGCAACTGGGTGACGGAACGGTCCAGACCCGCTCGCGCCCAACTGCTGTCGTCGGCCTGTCGGGCGTCCGGCAGGTTTCTGCCGGATATCAGCATGTCATGTCAATCATCGTTGAAAATGACCATGAAGCGCTCTATGTCTGGGGAGATCATTCCGCCGGACAACTGGGACTTATCGACATACCGGCCGGAGATTCAATTCAGGCTCTGCCCCGGCGGATCGATGTGACCGGTGACACAGATCCCGCAAATGACCGGGTCGCAATGATCAGCGCCGGATATGCCCATTCAGTCGCCATCGTGTCTGTCCTGACGATCAAAGGACTTGTCGATGACAGTCGCCAGCGAGTGCTAGTTTGGGGTGACAACGGCTACGGTCAGCTCGGGCTGGGTCATACCATGTCCAAGTCTGTACCGCAGGCGATCAGAAGCAGCTACAACGGATATTCTGGTGACGATTATCTGCCCTTTACCGCGGTGGCGGCAGGCGGCTTTCATCTGTTGCTTATGAGCAGCAAAGGATTGCTGGCAACCTGCGGACGCGGCGATCGTGGACAGTTAGGCACGCTATCCGTTATTAACCGGCATGTCCTGTCATCGGTCCGGATACCTGACCTGATCCGCCCAGGTTGGCTGGAAAGCGCTTCTCTCTCGGTAACGCGCAATGACACCGGGCTGATCGAATTGCGCTTTCCGGCAGCCCAGGACAATATCGGCGTGGCAGGATACAAGGTTATGCTGCATTGGTCCGATGGCTCAGCCTATGTCGCTGACATCGGCATACGGCAACACTGGGTGCTTGACGATCTGTCTATGCTTGCGGGAAAAGAGAATCTTGCCGTGCAGGCCGGTCTGTATGTCTATGACACGGCCGGCAGCCAACTGGATTGGCAGTCATTGAGTCGGCTGGTCGGTTTCCTGGCTCCACCGGATGATCCAGAGGCCACTGCCGAAATGTACTTTTCAGATTTGAAGTCACAAGTTAACCTGATCGCCGCAGATCAACACCAGTGGCGGCCAACAGCAACCGGTCTGCTGCAGCCATTGGAGGTTCCGTGGGATGTCAGGCCGATCTATGGAGCCGACGCTTTACCCGATCCGCCATCCTACCAGCTCTTGAAAAGTCTGGGTGCTGCGGCAATCATCTTGTATCTTTCTGCACTGGTTGTCTTGATGCGATCACGACTGCATGCAAAGCGCAAACAGCACTCAAAGGAGGCTCATCTTCCTGTCATGGTTCGACGACTCTAGAGATGGATTCGCTCGGACAGCAAAAGGCTGGCTGCAAGCATCGATTCCATGACATGCAAATCTGATGCGAGCTGAGCCAACTGGTTTTTGATCGGGTTACTCAAATTTTTTCCAATTCCGTATGCAGCAAACTGGTTTTGTGTCTGTCTGCTGTCCCAGATCTGGGGCAATGCTTTGAGATAGGGCTGGATGAGTCCCAGTGCCATGGCATACGGCAGTAACTGCCGCTGCTTTTCTGCATCAGGATATGGCGGAAGCTGGATCATCCTGCGCAGATAACGCGACAATGCCTGCCCTTCTGAGAACCGTTCTCTCCCCCGATTGGTCAGGCGCCGCAAGATACTGCTGTAAAGCAGAAAACCTGTTGAGGGAACCAGCAGTAAAAGGGCAACCCCTGTTTGAAGAAAAGCAGTCAAAAAAACTGCCAGCAGTGCATAAATCAATGCCGCAATACAAGCAGTCAGTCTGCCCCTGAAGGTCTTGCCGCGGTCAAGCAGGCCATGGTCAGACAGCTCATTGTCCAGCAAAGAAAGGAATTGCTGATACTGACTGCGGAACGCATCTCCTGTTTCATCGTGCTTGGCATAACTGCGCACCTGCGACAGAGTCAATGACCCACTAGAAGATAGATCAGTGAAAAACCATTTGAATAAAAACTGCTCGCTGGCTGAAAGCTGGTCTTGATCGCTCCGCTCTGCAAGGCGCGTGAAGACCGATCCATCCAGTGATATGAACTCTTTGTGGACAAGGTTCATGAGAATTGACAAGATCAGCTGGGCAGGTCGTTTCCTGCGCAGCAGCAAGGAGAGCACCACCGGTGGGCAGGCATGTGGCACATCCCGCAGGTAACGCTGACGATCGATAATAGCGCCTTCACGATCATATAACCAGTAAACGGTGAAAAACAGGATAGCTGCCAGACCGATCAGAATGAAAATCGCCCCGTAAGCTCTGCTGCGCCATTCGCTTTGCTGATGCAGCGCTGTATCCCTGGCAATAGCCTGGTTGATCAGCTCTTCTGCCAATAATCTCTGTGAGGCAGGCGGTGCTTTAACAAAATATGAGCTGGGCATCAATAATGTCATGTTCAGAACATGGTCAACTGCCAGCTGATTTGCTGTATACATCAACCGGCTATCGTCATGACGGACAGCGGTGAACGCTGTCAGACTCGATGGCAGATCCCAGACCAGTTCCTTGTCAATATTCGCCGGAAACTGCAGCTGAAGTGAAGCTTTTTGAATCATGTTGTCGTCAGACCGTAAAAAAAACTGCCGATGAAAATAGGCGGTATCCGTATGTTGAAAAACGGCTGGCTGTACCGAATAGACCAGGCTGATTGTCCGCGTGGATCCTGCTTTCAGAAACAGATGCAGACGGATTTCCAGTTGCTGACCACTTTCTGACACATCATATGTCATTGCCCTGGTCTGGCTGCCACCCGCTTCCGCCAAAACCGTTTCAACAAATATGGCTTGATCGATTTTCGTGATCGTATCAGCGACAGCAATTCTGCTGATCATTAGGGTCTGGTCCTGCTCGTAAGGCAATGTGAACATGAGGTCGCGCAGGTCTGTTCGCACCTGATAACGAATGGTCTCTGTTATCGTTGCCTGTCCATCGACCATCAGCTCGGTTTTTATGTCATGTTGTATGATGCTGTAAGGTGTTTCTCTGGCACTGACCGGCATAGCCGGCAACAACAGCAACAACCCGACAACCAACAGCATCCATACCCAAGGTGGGTGCCTGAGCATCATGGATTGAACTCCTCTTGTGGTTAATATACAAAACCTGTTACCCGATTATATCATAAGGAAAGCAAAATACCAGAAAATCACGCAAAATGCGATTGTGCCAGCACGGCGGCGCCGATCATGCCTGCATCATTGCGATGCCTGGCCAGTTGTATGGTCCCTTTGAAGTAGTTGGGGCGACCGGCAAACAGCGCCTTGACCTCCCGGCGTATGCCCTCCAGCAGTATATCTCCGGCAGAACTGATGCCGCCGCCAATGACAATCACCTCCGGGTTGAAGATCATGATCAGCGTTACAAGGCCGATACCCAGTTCATGCAGGTAAACGGCAAACAGGTCTAGATATTCTGGGTCTCCAGCCCGGGCGGCGTCTATAACATCCTTGGCTGCCAGTCCGCCGGCCATGCGTGACAGAGCAGACGCCGACGCATAAACTTCAAAGCAGCCACATTTCGAGCAGCTGCAAGGCAAGCCATCGGCGTGGGTGATGATATGCCCCAGTTCACCGGCTGTATTGTCATGTCCACGCCAGGGCTTGCCACCCAAAAGCAATGCGCCACCGATCCCGGTCCCCAATGTCAGATAAACGACATTGCGAAATCCGGCGCATGCACCGTTATAATGCTCTGCCATCAGGGCTGCCTGGGCATCATTGTCAACCCAGACAGGACAGCACAGCCGTTGTTCCATCAGTTGCCTGAGGGGTACATCCCGCCAGTGCAGATTACCTGCCGTGACCAGGCCGGTACTTGTGTCGACGGCTCCGGCCGTACCGATACCGATGAAGTCCACAGCCAGTTGCTGAACCGTTTCTTTTATGCTATCGACCAACGCTTCAGGATTTCCTGTGATCGTTGCCAGCTGCGTGCGGCCAATCAAACCCTTATCAGGTTCGAATAAGCCGATCTTGACGGTTGTCCCGCCTATATCGATTCCTGCAATACGCATTACGTACCCCCGGGTATGTTAAGATATGACAGATTGTTCCACAATGGTGAAATCTGGCATCAGTTCGTGTGTAAATGCTGCCAGATGCGCCGGGTTTCCGATTCGGACAGCACCGAGTTGGTTAAAACCCAAGTGTTCAGCAGGTGTCGTGCTGGCCATGCGGAAAGCATCTTCTGCGGGAATGCCGATCGAGATCAAGTTTCGCACCGACTGGTCAAGATAACAGATACCGCCGCTGAGGGCGCCGGCCGGCGTCCGCTTGACACCATCTTTGACAATGACGGGATGATTGGCTGCCTGGTACGAACCGTCAGGCAGTCCGGTCGGCATAGTCGAATCTGAAACAATCATCATTTTGCCGGACCCCTTAATGAGATAGATCAGACGAATGATGGCAGGATGCAAATGCAGAAAATCGCATATCGCTTCGCAATAGACAGACGGGGCAAGGAACGCCGCGGTCAGAATGCCGGGTTCCCTGTGATGGATACCTCGGGCGGCATTGAATGTATGGCAGATCGAGGAAAACCCTCTGCCAAAAGCATCCTGTGCCTCCTCAAAACTCGCATCCGTGTGACCGGCCTGGACAAGGATGCCTTTACGCAGCAGATAGGCAGCCAGTTCGTGGGCTCCCGGCACTTCAGGAGCCAGCGTCACTTCCCTGATGATATCAATATCGTCTCCAAACAACTGGTCGAAAAGTGCGATCCCGGGATCGAGGATCCGTTCAACCGTCATGGCCCCGGGTCGCTTGCGATTGAGGAACGGACCTTCCAGGTGAACGCCCTGGATCCGGGTTCCGCCAAGCCGGCCAATTTGTTGCATAGCCATCGCTTCCCGGACAAATGCGAGTCCCTCTTTCAGGACAGCGGGATCTCCGGTCGATATTGTCATCAACATGTCCGTCACGCCGCAGGATAACATCTTGTTTAAAAATTGCTTCAGGGCGTTCAGGGACGGCTGTGTCGCATCAAAACCATCTCCGCCGTGATTGTGCAGATCAAACAGACCGGGAACGAGAATGTCTGCCTGCAGGTCCGCCATCCCCGTACCAGCCCTGTTCTGGTCGAGTATGGTTGTGATCGTGCCTTGCTCGATCACAACTATCTGGTCATCTCTCCATCCTGCCGGTGTCAAGAGTTTATTCACCTGTATGCGCATCGTATGATCCCTCAATCGATCGTAACCTCGCGGTTCAGGCGGGCAGAATCATAGATCCCCTGCAGCATCTTCTGCACGGTGATGCCGTCCTCAACGGGAGCCAGCGGCTTTTTACCTGTCGCGAGGCAGTCGAGAAAATGGGTGATTTCTGTTTCAAAATTGTTGGCTTTCTTGACTGTTGGCTGGTTGTCCGTGAGGTAACCTTGCGCATTTTCTCCATAGATCGTCAGCGGTTCCAGCGTGGCGCCGGCTTTGGTTCCACAGATTTGTGTATAAGCGTCCTGCTTCGCATTGATGGCCCAGCTTGCCTCGACCAGCATGGAAGCTCCGTTGGCAAAATGGATGATCGCAGCGGCAGAGTCCTCTGTATCAAAAGCCGTGACATCGCTATCCAGAGCGATCCAACGGCCGACACCCTTTGTCTGGTAATTGCCGATTCGCTTTGATATGCTGGCACTGATGCGCACAGGCGTCGGTCGGCCCATCAGGAACCAAGCCCTGTCAATGCAGTGCACGCCGATGTCGATGACAGGTCCGCCTCCGGACTTCTTCAAGTCGGTAAACCAGCCAAGCGGTGTGCCGCGGCGCCGGACATAGGCTGTTTTGGCATAATAGATGTCGCCGAGGTCACCGGCTTCGATCATTTCTTTGAGCAAGAACTGCTCACCGCCAAACCGGTTGACCATCGCCATCATGAATGGAACCGATGCTTTTTTAATTTCTTTCTCCATTTCCAGTGCATGTTCCAGGCAGTCTGCCATAGGCTTTTCGCACAAGATCGCTTTACCGGCTCTGGCAGCAGCGATAACAACCGGCGCATGTGATCCGTTCCAGACACAGACGTCAACCATGTCCAGTTGACTGCCGGCCAGCATGTCCTCAACAGAAGCATACGCTGCGGGGATGGAGAATTTTGCCGCTGCCGCCTGGGCCCGTTCCAGGTTGATGTCGGCGATGGCCACAACCTCAGCGCGGTCCTGCAGGACCTGGTAGACAGGAAGATGTGACGACTGGGCAATGTTGCCTGCTCCGACAATGCCAATTCTGATTTTTCCCATGATGTTTCACTCCACTCTTTTGATTTTTATTGATGTATACCTGCAGCAGATGCAATGCGTCGGCTGTTGATACCTTTACTACCGGTTATACTGAAAGCGGGATCCGGTCAGTTGATGCCAGACAGCATCGCAGCGCTGCAATGCTTCGTCTGTCAAAACGTCATCTGCCAGTGAAGCGATGTTCTGTTCAATCTGACTCAGGCGGCTGACACCGGAAATGATACTGGTCATACCTTTTTGAGCAGCACACCATTTCATAGCCAGCTGCAACAGACTCAGCCCGCATCCATCAGCAATCGCTTCCAGTTCCTGCACAGCTGAGAAATTCTCTTCCGTCCAGTAACGATCAAGATAAGTTTTGTTGTTGGCAAAGCGGGTGTTGTCCGCCGGTGTGCCTGGCCGGTGCTTGCCGGTCAACAAACCCCCGGCGATCGGGTTGTAGATAGCCAGGCCGATCTGGTGTTTGAGGATGCAGGGAATGAGCTCCGTTTCAATACTCCTTGTCAGGAGATTGTACACGTTCTGGGTGATGACTGGCGCAACATAGCTGTGTTTGTCACATGCAGCCAGGATATCGGCGATTTGCCAGGCGGCAAAATTACTGACACCAACATAGCGGATTTTACCGGATCTGACCAGGTCCGACATCGTCTCCAGCGTCTCTTCAATGGCCGTTGCGTAGTCCGGCGCATGGAGGTAATAAATGTCAATGTAATCCGTGCTCAGGCGCTTCAGGCTGGCGTCAACCGCAGCTACAATATTACGCCGGCTCAGGCCTTCGCTGTTGCGGTCCGATCCCATCTTCCCTCTGACTTTTGTCGCCAGCACGATCCGGTCGCGGCGGCCTTTCAATCCTTTGCCGACAATCGTCTCGCTGCCTCCCTGGTTATAGACATTAGCTGTATCAAAGAAGTTGACGCCTTGCTCAAACGCATAGTCCATGATCGCCAGGCTGTCTGCTTCGCTGGTCTGACCGCCAAAGGTCATCGTCCCAAGGCAGATTTGTGAAAGCTGGAGATTTGTCTGCGGTAAACTTATGTATTTCATGGTGACACCTCCTCGATAGATTCATGTCAAGTATAGCATATGCACCTGAATTGCAGACAGCTCTTAAGCGCACAATGCCCCGCAGCCATACAGCTGCGGGGCTTATTACTGGTGGAGAATACCGGGATCGAACCGGCGACCTCTTACATGCGAAGCAAGCGCTCTCCCAAGCTGAGCTAATTCCCCTCGTCTCCTGCTCATTATAGGAAGGCCTCCCCTGCCTGTCAAGCTGACTTCTCACTTCTTGACCCCGCTCTTGACCCCGCTCTCAGGATCAGGCAGTGATGTCTGCTTTCTCAGCCGCCTGGTTGTGTTTTTCGATCTCGATTCTTTCCAGGGAAACAAAATCGATTTTCCCAACCTTGGTCCTGGGCAGATCACTTCTGAACTCGACCTCTTTGGGTACGGCATACTGGATCAGGGACTTTTCGCACTGGCTGATGATACGTTCTTTGAGCGTCGCTTCATCAGGTTCAGACGCATCCGGAACGATAAACACTTTGACAACCTGCATTTTATAGGGGTGCGGGATGCCGATAGCGCATACCATGCGAACGCCCGGAACTGCTGCGATGACATCCTCGATTTGCGACGGGAAAACCGGAATGCCGGATACTTTCAGAATGCGCTTGATGCGTTGCTTGAAATGGAAATAGCCGTCCGGGTCCATATAGCCGAAATCGCCCGTGTGAACCCACCGCAGGCCATCATCGTGCAACCGGACCGTTTCAGACGTCGCTTCCGGGTCATTCAGGTATCCCAGCATGATCGTCGGGGCATGGATGCAGAATTCACCATCTTGTCCCGGCTGCACTTCCAGCATCGAACCCGGTTCAACTACCTTCATCAGCACATCCGCCAGAGGCAGTCCGACGGAATCCGCGCGCGCATCGAGCATCGGGTTTACGGCACAGACCGTTACAGTCTCGGTCAGGCCGTATCCTTCCCGCAGGGTGCACATGGCGCCACGTTCCTGGATGAATGTATCGAAACGGCGCTTGAGGTCTTTGGGCAGCGAGTCGCCGCCGCAAAAGACAGCCTTGAGACAGGACAGGTCGGCATTTTGCAATTTTCCATTCTTGAGAATGCCTTCGAACAGGGTCGGCACAGCAGCTATATAGGCCGGCCTTTCCTTGACGATAACATCAGCCAGCACTTCTGGAGTAAACTGGGGCACAAGAATGGACCGCATGCCGTTGACCAGCATGGTGTGCATGCCCATGCAAAGACCAAACCCGTGGAACAAGGGCAGGATGGTCACCATCGACAGACCTGTCGGATCAAAGGTGTCATCCACAGGACAGCCAATGATCTGCGGCCCCTGGATGGCCAGGACGTTGAAGTTGAAAGATGACAACATAATCGTTTTAGGGCTGCCGGTCGTCCCGCCGCTGTGCAGGTAGACGGCACAATCGTGTGACCCGGACTGTCGTTTATAAGCAGCCGGCTTATCCGAAAGCTGCATGAAACGACTCCACTTGATATAGAAATCTCGTCGCGGAACGGATTTTATTTTTCTGCCCTTGGTCAGGAAAAACCCAACCTTGAGTCCAACATTCAGAAAATCCATGATCGAGCAGACAATCGTTTTCCTGATGCGCGACTGCTCAAGCATCTCCGTGTGCCTGGCCAACATGGCATCCAGGATGATCAGGTAATCGCTGTCTGTAGTCCGGATATAATGGGACAGCTCTTCTGCCGGTGTCAGCGGGTGTATCATGTTGCAGATACCGCCCAGGCGGTTGATGGCATAAAAGATGATCACGGCATGCGGTGTATTCGGCAGGCAGATGGCGACAACTTCGCCCTTCTTCATGCCGAGTGCCTGCAGACAGTCTGAAGCCTGATCGACCTGCTGAACCAGAGCCTGGTAGTCGATGTGGCTGCCCATGAAACTCAGTGCAGGAAAATCCGGCCAACGTCCTGCGGCCTGAGTCAGCCCTTCATAGAGGGTCTGTTCCGGGTATGGCAGGGATGGTTTGAACCAGGGATCATAATGGGCTGTCCAGGGAAGATTCATCGTGACGACACCTCCGCTGTAGCAATTAAACTACGGGAAAAATGACTGGCTCCATTGTATCGTAAAAAGGTCGTGAGAACAAACATGGCAATCCCTGAACCTCCTTGTCCTTCCGCACCGGCAGCGGCGCATTCAGGATTTCTGGCCATAATAAGCGCTGCTGCCATGCTTGCGGTCATAATGCTTGCGCAAAAGATGCTCATCGACAGGCGATAACTGCGGATTGAGCTGGCAGGCATGCAGTGCCATCATGGCGCATTCTTCGAGGACCACTGCGTTATGGACCGCTTGTGCGGCATCGCTGCCCCAGGTGAACGGGCCGTGGTTCACCACTAGAACCCCCGGCATGTCGACCGGATCAAGTTTCCTGCCCAGGAAAGTCTCGACGATAACCTTTCCGGTGTTCAATTCATAATCTTGATCTATCTCCTGTGGCGTCAGGCTGCGCGTACAGGGTACGGCGCCATAAAAATAATCAGCATGCGTCGTACCCAGCGCCGGCAGATCACGACCGGCCTGAGCCCAGGCGGTTGCCCAGCGGGAGTGGGTGTGCACGATGCCGCCGATTGTCGGGAAGCAGCGATACAATTCAAGGTGCGTCGCTGTGTCGCTGCTGGGCCGGTATGTACCGCTCACAGCTTTTCCATCCAGATCGAGCACGACAATGTGCCTGGCCTCCAGCTGGTCGTAAGGCACACCACTTGGCTTAATGGCCACCAGTCCCATTTCACGGTCACAAGTGCTGACATTGCCCCAGGTGAAGGTTACCAGATTGTGGGTCGGCAAAGCCAGGTTCGCTGCCAGTGTATCGTGGATCAGTTTGTCCATGGTCATAACATCACTCCGTTCAAATGGGATTCATGGCGTGTGCGCCTCCAAACGAATCGCTTTCAGCCGTTTCATCACATCATTGCCGCCCCGGCCGAAAGTATCATGCAACAGCAAGTACTCGGCATATATTTTATCATAGATGGCGACATTGTCTGCAATAGGCCGATAAATAACATCCTTTAGCCTGGGTATTATTTTAGCCGCAGCAAAAATACTGTCAAACCCGCCTCTTGCCTTGCCGGCGGCGACGGCGCCGAACAAGGCGGATCCGATGGCCACTGTCTGCGGGCTGGCGGAGACGCGGATTTCGCGACCGGTTACATCAGCATAAATCTGCATCATAAACGGATCCTTGGCTGCGATGCCGCCACAGGCAAACAATTCTTCGATCTGAAGCCCATGTGACACAAAGTTTTCCATGATCATCCGGGTTCCATAAGCGGTTGCTTCGATCAGTGCCCGGTAGATCTCTTCAGGTTTCGTGGCCAGCGTCATTCCCAGGATCAGACCTGTCAGATCACCATCAACCAGAACAGACCGGTTGCCATTCCACCAGTCCAGGGCCAGTAGTCCAGATGCTCCCGGTTTTTGCCGCATCGTTTTCTCGCGCAAAACGCTGTGGATCGAAACATTGCGCTCGACGGCTTCCTGATGGCAGGCAGGCGGCACACAATTGCGGATAAACCAGTCAAAGTGGTCTCCGACGCAGCTTTGCCCGGCTTCATAGGCGAAAAATCCCGGCAGAACGCCGTCTTCAACCACGCCGCAGATTCCGGGGACGATGATTTCCATATGACCCAGCAGCATGTGGCAGGTGGATGTTCCCATGATCATCAGCATCTGGCTGGCCGCCGTGATTCCGACAGACGGGACCGCGACATGAGCATCAACAGTGCCGACGGCAACCGCGGTGCCAGGTAACAGGCCGGTCAGCCTGGCCGCCTGCGGTGTGATTTCTCCGGCTTTGCTGCCGATAGGCCAGATGCTGCGCGAGAGTTTATCGTCAACAACCCGTTCCAGCCGTGGATCCAATGATCTGAAAAATTCGTTTGAAGGATAGCCCTGCTGCTTGCTCCACAGTGCCTTGTAGCCTGCGGCGCAGCTGCTTCGCCTTTCCTGGCCTGTCAGTTGCAGGACAATCCAATCCGTTGCTTCAATGAAGCGATCCATTGCTTCGTAAATATCCGGTGCTTCATTCAATATTTGCCACAATTTGGGGAACAGCCATTCAGAAGAAATTTTGCCGCCATAACGGGAGAGAAACGCTTCATTACGTTCGGCCGCGATCGTATTCAACCGGTTGGCTTCCTGTTGGGCAGCATGGTGCTTCCAAACTTTGACCCAGGCATGCTTGTTGGCTCGATACGCAGGCAATAGGCAGAGCGGCGTACCATCACATGTGATCGGCATGACCGTACAGGATGTAAAATCGATGCCGACACCAATGACATCAGAAGCAGCAGCACCGGCTTCTCGTAAAACTGCCGGTATCGCCTCTGCCAGAACAGCCAGGTAGTCCTGCGGGTCCTGTAAGGTCCAATCAGGCGGAAGCTTTTCTCCGGTTGCAGGCAGCCTGTCCTCGATGAAACCATGTTCATATTCATGAACAACCGATGCCACCATCGCACCAGACGCGACATCAACTAAGACGGCACGACCTGACAACGAGCCAAAATCAATGCCAAGCGCCAGTTGAGCCATGGATAAGTCCTCCCTTAATCTGCCGTGATGCTGCGGCTTTCTTTCTCGGCAGAAATTTCCTCCGGCGATTTAACACGCTGGCGGGCAGCACCGCGATATCCGTCCCTCGTTTTGATCAGTTCATCCTGAGATAAATGCCGCTTCGCCTTGCTGATAGCAGCACTGTATTGCGGCAGCCATTGTTCCTGGGCGACCAGCATTTCATCAACCAGCTGCCAGACCTCAGGCGGGTTGCAGACGGCGCCGGTCAACGGATCCAGCAGGGCTGCCTGCTTAAGCAGGCCGACATCGCCGTTGACAGCTGCTTCAACTGCCAGACGCTGCACCCAGATCGACTGCGAGCAGATAGCGGCGCATCCCAGAGGCAATTCGCCGACAGCAGGGACTGATATGCCGTTGCCATCGACATAACAGGGAACCTCTACCACGCATTCGTCAGGCAGATTGGCAATACACCCCTGGTTCATCACATTGAAATGACCGCGGTACCGCCTGCCGGTCTCCAGTGCTTCGATGATGTAGGATCCATGTTCATGTCCCCGGTTGCTGCCGTCAAGAAGCTGCGGCTGTTCTGCTGCGATTTTGGGATACTCCGTCTCAAACCAGTCCCGGCTTTCTCTGGTCACGCGCAGATAGCCGCCCGTCTCTCCGTGAATCCATGCGTCGAGGCTGATCCACTGTCTGATCTCTTCGGGACGCTTGCGGTACCAGGCGACATATTCGGACAGGTGTCCGTTTGATTCTGTTGAATAATAGCCAAAACGGCGCAGGATGTCGATGCGCACCTTTTCCTGGCGGCTGAATCGTTCGTGTTTCTCAAAGCCTGCCAGGATCTGGTCGCGCATCTCCCGCCCATGGTGTTTGACGGATATATACCAGGTCTGGTGATTGATGCCGGCGCAGATGAAGTCCAGCTCCTCCCATGGTATGCCCAGTGCTTCGGCGATCTGGTGCTCGCCGTGGATTTCGCCATGGCACAGGCCGATCGTGCGAACACCGCCATATTTGTTGCAAGCCCAGGTTGCCATGGCGTTGGGATTCGAATAGTTGAGCATGATAGCCCCCGGCTCGGCCACATCCCGGATATCCCGGCAAAAATCGAGCATGGCGGCGATCACACGCTGCCCATACATGATTCCACCGATACACAACGTATCGCCAACACACTGGTCGACGCCGTACTTGAGGGGAATGTCGATGTCTGTCTCAAAAGCCTCAAGACCCCCTACCCGCACGCAATTGATGATGTAGCGTGCGCCCGCAAAAGCAGCGCGTCTGTCTGTTGTTGCCTGGATTGTGACTGCGATCCCGCTGGCGTCCAGGTCGCGCTGACACAGTTTGGTAACTTTGGCCAGGTTGTCAGCATTAATGTCCGTAAAGGCGATGCTCGCCTGTTGCAGTTCCGGAACTGACATTAAGTCTGTAAACAGTTTTCTGGTGAATACGAGGCTTCCCGCCCCAATAAATGCAATTTTCAAGCTCATATGAATCCTCCTGTTATAATATGGTTCTCTGTGGCATAACGCCACTGCTGTCCGGCAGTTGCTCGACACTGTTAACAGTTTATCACACAGTTCAATACCATTGCGCAAGATTCCTTACCAGACATCTGAAGGCCATTGTGCCTTCTTGTGCTATACTGAATTCATGCGCCACCGGCGCTGGCTGACCCGTGAAAGTTATGGGGAGGATCCAGATGGGCAAAGGCAAATCTAAATACACCTGCAGCGAATGCGGTCATGAATCACACGGCTGGATGGGACGCTGTCCTGGTTGTGGCGCCTGGAACACGCTGGTCGAGGAACCGGTTGTCACCAGGCCATTGACCGGTCGCGGTAACTGGGCGTTAGCTGCTCCCCCTCAGACAACTTCCGGCAATAGTCCAGTCATCAAGCTGTCTCAGGTGCCTGCAGAGGATCAGCCGCGCTTGTCCAGCAAATTGTCTGAACTCGACCGTGTGCTGGGTGGCGGCTATGTGCGCGGATCCCTGGTTCTGATCGGCGGTGATCCCGGCATCGGCAAATCGACACTTTTGT
>JAWSUP010000054.1:0-15195 GCA_033549405.1 Bacillota bacterium
GGTGTAGTACTGATCTCCGCCAGTGCGCATATTGCAGACCGACGGGCCGACCATGTAGACAAACGGGTTTCCGGGCTGCAGCAGTTGCGTCAGCGCAGCCAGAAAAACACATTCGGCATTGGCCAGCAGGAGCGTTGACGCGACGTCGTACGGCGCTGTCGTACCGGCCATCGGGCAGATAGTCGGGATCACCGGCAGCCGGCGTGCGGTCGCCTCAAGGAGGATCCGGCAGTTCAGCGCTGATAATGTCAGCGGGGAGCGGACAGCGACGGCAAACGACAACAGGCCGCTGCCGGAAAGCTGCTTGCCCCGGGCCAGAATCTCGCCGATCTGCAGCCAAAGTTCCAGATCCTGCTCTGAACTGACATAGGCCATATTGTGCTTCGTATGATTCAGAAGATGAAGGAGCAGGGCACGCTGGCTGGACCAGGGTCCGTCGTCGTCTGTCACGGGGTAGTCCATCCGACTGACGCAGGATACCATGTCATGGCGCTGGGCCAGGATCGTGTTTGTGCGGACGTCGTCGAGGCAGGGCCGCCTCGGTTCGCGCGTCCGGCTGTCAATAATCCAGGGATCGGTCACGATCGCCGAGACAGATGGACGGCCGCCACCAATACAGCAGGTGCTCCCGTCACAGCCCCTGACAGTATAGCGGGCTGGCGCTTTCTGGAGAAGATCATGCAGCATCTGGGCCGGGAAACGGATAACTTGTGCTTTTTTATTCACAGCAGCACCGGCCCGTTCTGCCCTGCTCAGGAGCTCGGCGGACGCAACCCGGAAGCCGGTCTGTTCAATCAGGGTCTCGGTCATGGCCTTGAAGTTCAGGATCTGGGCTTCATCAAGCACTTTGATGACCATATTCAGATACCTCGTTTCTCGTCGGCCAAAACCTTCGTTCATGCATCTTTCTGCAGCGGTTCTGTTTGTACTTCGTCTTTTGCTTCCTGTGTGTAAAGGTGACAGGCAACATAATGTTCCTCATCCCCTTGCTTCAGCAGAGGTGGGTCAACTTTTTTGCAAATATCCATACAATAGACGCAACGTTGATGGAATGCGCAGCCCGATGGCTTGTTGATCGGACTCGGTACATCGCCCTTGAGGATGATGCGTTTCTTTTTTTGGTCGAGTACCGGCAGCGGTACAGCCGACAGAAGCGATTGAGAATAGGGGTGCAGGGTCTGGTTATACAGGGCACGGGATGAAGCCAGTTCGACCACCTTCCCCAGATACATGACGGCTATGCGATCACTCATGTACTGGACAACCGAGAGGTCATGGGCGATAAAGACATAAGTCAGGCTGCGCTCTTTTTGTATTTTCTTCATCAGATTGAGCACCTGCGCCTGGATAGAAACATCAAGGGCTGAGACTGCTTCGTCACAAACCAGTACTTCCGGATTGATCTGCAGCGCTCTGGCGATGCAGACACGCTGGCGCTGACCACCGGAGAATTCGTGCGGATACTTGAACAAGTATTCATTGGGTATATTGACCAGCCCCAGCGATTCACTCATGATTCGCTCACGTTCGCTTTTGCTCTTCACCTTATGGATCTTGAGCGGTTCTTCGAGAGCCGTATAGATTTTTTTCATCGGGTTCATGGCCGAATAGGGATCCTGGAAGATCATCTGCACTTTTTTACGGAATTGGAGCACTTCGTCTCTGTCGAACTTGACGATATCCTTGTACTCGTCGCCATATCGATACAGGACCTGTCCGCTCGTTGGTGTGGTCAGCAACATCATGGCTTTGCCCAGTGTTGTCTTGCCACAGCCGGACTCACCGACGATTCCCAGTGTCTCACCTTTATAGACATTGAGCGACACTCCGTCCACAGCCTTAACATAGCCAACTGTTTTCTTGGGGAAGCCTTTCCTGATCGGGAACCAGACTTTGACATCCTTCACTTCAAAGAGGATCTCCTTATTCATGTCAGTCCACCTCCTTAAAGCGATCATAGAGCAGGCATCGGGCCCAGTGATCATCCGAAATTTCATAAGCATGAATCCGCTTTTCGCGGCAGCGTTCCATACAGTGCGTGCAACGGTCAGCAAATTCGCAGCCGGAACCCAATTCTGCCGGATCTGGCGTGCTGCCCGGAATGGTCACCAGTTCATCTTCATCGCGCATCCCTGGTACCGGAACCGATTCAAGCAGCGCCTTCGTGTACGGATGCGAAGGGTGCTCAAAAATATCGCGCAGCTTGCCGTATTCTACAATGCGACCCATATACATGACGCAGATCTCATCTGCCATCTCAGCCACCAGACCCATGTTGTGCGTGATCAGGATGATGGATTTGTGAAACTCATTCTGCAGTTTCTTCATCAGTTCCATGATCTGGGCCTGGATGGTCACGTCCAGGGCTGTCGTCGGCTCATCGGCTATGATGATTTCTGGATCACAGATCATGGCGATGGCAATGATGACCCGCTGCTTCATGCCTCCGGACATCTGGTGCGGATAATCGTTAATCCGCTGTTCCGCGGCTGGAACACCCAGTTGTTTGAGCATGTTCAATGCCTTGTCCAGGGCCTCCTTTTTTGTTATATCCGGATTGTGCTTGCGCAGGCCTTCGATGATCTGCGTGCCGATCTTATAAACCGGATTCAGTGACGCCATCGGATCCTGGAAGATCATCGAGATCTCAGGTCCGCGCAGGGAACGCATCGCTTTGCCGTAATTGGCCATTTTGTGGAGGCGGTATTCCTTCTGCTCACCGCTTTTACCAGACCGGTAAATCACATGATCGGATGTGATCAGGGCGTTTTGCGGCATCAGGCGGACAATCGAATGCACCGTGACGGTCTTGCCGCAGCCTGATTCACCTACAATGGCCAGTGTCGCACCCTTTTTTAACTGGAGGGAAACGTCTTTGATGATCTTGATTTCCTGCTTGTCTGTAATAAAGCTTGTATTTAGATTTTTGACATCAAGAATAACTTCTGCTGCCATATTGTCCTCCCTTCTCACTGCTGACGCGGATCCATCGCGTCGCGCAGACCGTCGCCAAAAAAGTTGACGGCAAGGACGAACAAGCTGATGGCCATGCCGGGTATCAACCAGACATTCGGGTGGTACAGGATAATCTTGATTGATTTGGCGGCGTTAAGCATGGTGCCCCAGGTTGGAACTGTCATCGGCACACCAAAACCAAGAAAGCTGAGACCGGCTTCTGACATGACATAACCGGGAATACCCATGGTGAACTGCACCATGACCAATGTCAGGACCGAAGGCATGATCTGCTTGAACATGATGGCCAGGCGGCTCATGCCAAACGCCTCACAAACCTCAACATATGTTTCTTCTTTCCGGGTGATGAATTCAGCCCTGACCAAACGGAACGTGCCTGTCCATCCAGTGAAGGCAAAGATCAGGATGAGGTTAAATGTGCCGGGGCCGATGAAAGCCATGACAACCATGACGAGGATCAACTGCGGAAATGACATGAAAATCTCTGATATGCGAACCAGCAGTTTATCAAATAAGCCGCCGACATAACCACCGATAGCGCCAAGGATCATACCCAGAAGACAGCCCCAGGCAGAACTGACGACGGCGATCAGCATGGAGATGCGACCGCCATAGAGGATGCGGGTGAACAGGTCACGCCCCATGCTGTCTGTACCAAAAATATGTTCGAGGGAAGGCTTTGAGAAAGTGTTGCCAAAATTTGGCTCCAGTGGTGAAAAACGTGTCAACAGCGACGCGGCCAAGGCGGAAAAGACAAAAATCGATACGACGATCATGCCGAAAAGAGCGAGGCGGTTGTTGACAAACCGCCGCATCCGTTTTTTCCAGAGTTTCGTTCCCTGCTTTCTGTATTTGTTGATATCTGTCTGTGTGATAACATGATCCATAGCCTGCCTCCTTACGCTTCAAACCGCACGCGCGGATCAAGTAATGCCGTCGACAGGTCAACCAGGAAGCTTACAGACAGCATCATGACAGCTGTCAGAAAGGCAGACATCATAACCACAGAATAATCGCTGGCCGTGATCGAAGATGTCAGGACAACACCGATGCCAGGCCAGCCAAAGATCGTCTCGACGGCAACAGAGCCACCGACCAGTATGCCCAGCCGGAACAGCAGGACGGTCACGACTGGTCGCATGCTGTTGCGGAAAATATGTTTCACATAAACTTCAACTTCAGAAATCCCCTTGCTGCGTGCAGTTTTAATATATTCCTGGTTGGCAACATCCAGCATGGTGTTGCGCGTATAGCGCATCAGATTGCCGGTCATAGGAATGGCCAGAGCAAGGACTGGTAAAATCAAGTGGGGCAATCGGTCGAAAAAATTCGTCGCACCGACCGGGATACGGCCGGTTGATGGCAGCAAGCCCAGGCGAACAGAAAATATTTGGATCAAAATCAGTGCGAAAAAGTATGCCGGCATCGAGTTGCCCAGAACGGCAAAGCCTCTGCCGATGTAGTCGATGATGCTGTTCTGCTTGAACGCTGACAGCATGCCGATGCCGATGCCAAGAATAGTCGAAAGGACAAGCGCACTCAAAGCCAGTTCGAGCGAAGCAGGCCACTTAGCCAGAAGACCGCTCCGGATGGCGAACCCTCTTGCTATACTGTAGCCGAAATCACCCTGGAGCATGTTCCCCCACCATCTGAAATAGCGGATTATGAGTGGGTCATTGAGTCCAAGGGATTCACGCAAAGCTTCTGCAACATCCGGGTCATAGGTATCCATGCTCATCGTAAATAATACCGGGTCGACGCCTGTGTTGTTCAAGGCAAAAAAGATGATGAAACTGATCAGCATGACCATGACGACAAGCAGAAAAATCTTCCTGCCAAGGTATTTCAGCATGCTATCGCTCCTTTCATGAGATATTTTTTGTAAATGCGGGGTTCTGTCGCATAAGGGCAGTTCCCCGCATTTACCACTCATTATCAAATGAACTTGCTGATTCTGCCAATCTGCAAGGCAGAATCCGGTTGCCGCATTATTTCACGATCTGCCATTTCTCGAACTGGTAATCATAGAAATACCAGTTGTTGCCGAACGTGTCTTCCGGCACGCTGAGACGCTCGTGCAGCCAGACCTGGTAGTTGAGCGTATAAACCGGCAGATAGAACACGGTCTCACGTTCGATTTCCTGCAGTTTCTTGATCGCCGCTTTCCACAATTCAGGCGTATAGGCGGTCTCGAGATCAGCCACAGCCTCCTGGAACACCTCAATCGAGCCGATCATCTCATTCATGGTCGGCCGCAGGTACATCTGGTACCAGGACAGATTGTCATAAGCCGACAGACCGAAATAAGCGATGTCATGGGTCCGGCCTTCATAGATGTCGCCGACGGAGTTGGATGTGTGGACGGCTTCCATCTTGACACCGATCTGGTCGAGATAGTAGGCGATGGCATCCATCAGGTCGATGGTCGTCTGATCAGTGTAGTAATAGAAGATCTTGAGCGTGTGGTCGTAGTCAAACCCGGCATCATCCAGCAGTTTCTTGGCCTTATCTTTATCGTAAGTGTACCAGTCACCCAGATAATCCTCATCACTGGCCAGTACACCGGACTGGGTCAAGTTGGCCAACTCGCCGAACAGGCCGTCGATAACGGTTTTCCAGTCGATGGCGTAGGCAATCGCCTGCCGGACACGCAGATCACTGACGAAGTCTTTCTCTTTTTTGTCGGCATCGAAGAAGTTGAAGACGAGGAAGCGGAAGTAGATAATCGGTATGGTGGTCAGTTTGTATGCGCTCAGATCGCTGAAGATCTTGTATTCGTCGGCGCTGTTTGTGCCGATGAAATCGACGGCGCCAGTCTGGGCCAGAGTCGTCACATCTGCTGTCTTCGTGCAGACAACCTTGGTGATCTTTGGTGCCGTGCCCTTGTATTTGGGATTGGGTTCCAGCACATAATAATTGTCCTTGACGTGTTCTGTGATGACATAGGGTCCGCTATTGACCTTGATGCTCTCCCAGATCGGATCCGTTTTAAATGAATTATCGGCAAATGTGCAATTCTCATAGATGTGCTTGGGCAGCGGCGCAACCTGAGCCATCAAGTTGAGGAAGGAAGCGAAAGGTGCCCTCAGCTTGATTGTCAGAACATTGCCGTTAGCCGAAATGCCGGATACGGAAGTTGCTTCACCCTTCATGAACGCTTCACGGCCTTCGATATAGTTCAACGCTGCATTGACATAAGGCCAGTAGACACCTTGCTCGCACAGCCGGTCAAAAGTCCAAAGGACGTCGTCCATGGTGATCGGCTTGCCGTCCGACCAGAGCAGGTCTTCTTTCATGGTGAAGGTGAAGGTCATGCCGTCTTCAGACTGTGTCCAGGCGGACATGATTTCACCGGTGGCTGCGTTCAGTTCCTTGTCCGCCTGGATCAGGGTCAGCCAGAGCAGGTTGCCGACCAGCCCCGTGTCAGTCCAGGGATAGACAAAATCATAGGTGTTATAATTGTTGGTGCCGTAGGCGAGATGAAGCGTCTGTTCAATTTTCGGATCAACCGTAGCCGTCGTGGTCCCGGTTGTCGTCGCGGGATTACACCCGGCCATGAGTCCGAGAACCAGACCCAGAACCAATAGAATAGAAAGTGTTCGTTTCATTGTTTTCTCTCCTTTTCTGTTGATTTGTTGTTCGCGAGTTTACCTGATGTGTTTCCGATGCCTCCTTCTTTGCTTCATAACAAAAAATCTACCCGTCTGTACCGCGTCTTTGCGGCATTGATCGCGTATGGCAGGGTGCACAAACCAATTTGGATTTAAAACGTTTTCATGTACATTAAACAGCATGATAATGCAAAAAACAAGTTGCTCACACAATTTTCAGGTTTTTTAACGCGCTTTTTTGCGAAATATTTTCGATCCCGAAAGTCCGGGTCAAATCAGACTCGTTTTGTAGCTGTGATAGCATATCTTGATGCTGGATATTATTATCTTCTTTTATTTCACTTTCTCGTTATTCACCGTTAAGGGCATATGGCTGCAAGACAATCCTTCTATTTCCTGCCGCAGCGACAGGCGGCAATTGAAAACATCCAGCGGCTTTGGGTAATCCTGACGGTAATGCGGGCCGCGGGACTCGCGGCGTTCCTTCATGACGGTCAGCAATGACCATGCCAGCCTGATGCTGCTGTGCAAACCGATAACCCGACGGATCGTTGTGCCCGACTCGAATTGGCGTATGGGGCTGAAAGAATGGGCGACAGCCGCTACACGGGACAAACCATCAAGACAGCGTTCTTCGGATCGCACGATGGCTCCGCAGCGCCACATGGTGTCACGGATTTCCCTCATGGCTTCATCCACGTCAACGACACCGATTCCATCTGATTGTCCTGCAAAGCGCTGTTCCATTATCCGGTCCAGTTCACTGTCATCAACAGCCAGATGTTTTGCCTGGCTACCGGCAAAAGCGGCACTCTCTCGCCCGGCAATGGCACCAAAAACCTGCGTGGCGGCGATAGCGGCGCCACCCAGACGATCGGCGCCGTGAGGGCCTCCGGCCACTTCGCCGGCAGCATAGAGGCCGACGATTCCTGTGCAGGCCTGCTCATCGATGGCAATACCGCCATTAAAACACTGGGCATGGGGAATCATGTCAAACCCTTCCTCCACCGGGCGCACGCTCATGCCGTGCATCCAGTCAAGCCAGCTTTTGATGAACCAGCGATCATCTGTCAGCACCCGTCGGTCATACTGGACATGAATGCCGCCGCTGGGCAGCGCATTGCCTGCGATGGCCTCCTCATACATGCCCACATCGACATAGAAGCTGATGTCGTTCGTCGTGAAGGGTCCGTGTTTAGCCCGCTCAACCAGACATTGCTCCACAGTGTAAGCCGGAGGCAGATATTTTCTGACCACATTCTCGCCCAGCCGGTTGGTTATCTGCGGCAGCGTATCCAGGTTCTTTTCCTGGAACAGCTTTTTCTGTACCGGCCAGACCAGGCCGGGGATGAACTGGATGAATTCGATGTTCACCAGGGATGCGCCTGCATCAAGCGCCAGCGCATAGCCATCGCCTGTCTCATCCGGCGTAGCCAGGGCATGCCTGTAGATGCCGCAGCCGCCGCCAGTTGCCAGCACCACCGCTTTGGCCTCTATATGGAACAGCTCGTTCTGTTCATCGGCGGCGATGGCGCCGCAGACCTGGTCCTCTTTCTTGACAAGGGCGACCACCGAGATCCCGCTGCGCAATGTGACATCATGTTTGCCCAGCTGCAGCCACATGGCACGTCGGATTTTGTCGATCCCAAGCGTGCTGCTGCCGCGCAGGCGCTTGCCAAAACAGGGGATCACGCCTTTGTAGCGGCCGTCTTCGTGCTTGCCAAACTGCAGCCCGTAGGATTCCAGCTCGCGGAATGCCGCCGTGCTCTGTTCCGCCAGGATGCGGGCCAGCTTCGGATCGGCCATGCCGGCGCCGGCTTCCAAAATTTCTTCCAGGAAGAAAGCTTCGCTGTCGCCTTCATGGATGACAGCCTGCATGCCCCAGCCGGGCGTACCCGGATAGAAGGTCGCCCCGGTACGGCCAAAGGCGTGCTTGCTGACCAGGAGGACAGAGACACCCGCTTCCGCCGCTTTGATGGCGGCCTTGATGCCAGCGCCGCCTGAGCCGATCACCAGTACATCGGTCTGTGTTTTGTATTGTATCTTCATGAGAGCAGCGCCAATGCCGTGTCGATCACCTGATCGCCTGCTTCAGGCGTGTAGATGGAGACGAGCGGCTCATAGCCGCCTTCTTCATATGATTCCCGGGTAAAGAGGTAGCCATTGCTGGCGCCGTTGGTCACCGTTGCCAGGTACATCTTCTTGTGAGGTGATTCCTGCTTCAGGCGCAGACCGAATTCCACGAAGATCTCACAGGGAACAGAGACGATCCGGCCTGATCCGATGCCTACCAGCATGATGTCGAATGGAAACAGTGTCCGGTAGCCGTCATAGGCCTTGGACCCGGCCCGGGCGATGGCCAGTCGCCTATTGGCGCCGATCAGGGTGCATTCCAGCGTCCGCTGCTCCGCGTAAGGCCGGTTCTGTTCCCTGGCCGTTGCCAGCGCCTGTTCTGCTTCCTGTTGATCGGCCAGCGCCTGATCCTTTTCCGGTATCGGTTTGAGCGCTGGCATCAGGTCGGTGTGGCGCACGAACAGCTGCGGGTCCGCTTCGTAAGTCACCGTCTTCAGCACACGCTCTGCTTCTCCTGCCAGCGCATAACCGACCCGCCTGGCTTCCTCGAAAGTCTGCCCTGACCGGAAATGGCGCGACGACTGGTTGCCCGAAGCGCCCATCTGGAAACCGACCACAACTGCCGGATCCTGCTTCTGGAAATACTCGTAGATATAACAGGGATAATCAGCCGACAGGCTGTAACTCTCGGCGTGCAGGAAGGTCGGGTGCAGCGCGTAATTGATGAGGATGCCGCGTATCTTCTTTTCGTCATCGCGAATGGCGACCGTCCAGACCTCCGGGTCCGCCGGTCCGTCTTTATCCCGCCGGTTGCCGCCGACGTTCTGTTCGCGGCCGCAGACGCCTTGTCCGAAGGCAATTTCCGCCGGGAACGCCTGCAGCATCGCGTCGCGGACACCCGCCACGATCTGCCGGTTGACCCAGTCCAGGTAATGCGGGTACATTTCCCGGTTCTCATTCCACAGACCGAACGGTATCCCGGCCGGAGCCGGCGCGGAATGGGTATGCGTTGTGGAAATCATGATATTGGCAGCCGGAATCCCGCACGCCGCCTCGATTTCCTCCCTCACCATGCGCACCCTGCTTTTCGAGTAGTAACACAGATCCAGGGTGACGATGGCCAGGCGCACTGAATGGTTCTTCAGGTAGAAACAGTGAGCTTTGATATCGTCATGGACATCACTGTGATAGCGATCCAGCGGTTCGGGATATCCCGTAAGAAATGTCGGAAAATCCGGGGTGATGATCTTTTCGCTGACACCTGCTATTAACATGGTCGATCTCTCCTGTCTGAATTGCTTCGGGGTTGTTAAAAATAACTTGCTCTATAAATTCCCCGAAAGATTAACCAAGTAACATCCTAACCTTGCCCGAACTCGTCAATCTTTCGGGGAAAGACCAACTGATTTTTAACAGCCACTTAGCATGCCGCTCAAATACTGATCAATATCCGGTCAGCTCCATGCATTCAATCGGCTCGGCGATCACCGGATCGATGAAGATGGTGCAGGGCAGGACCTGGTAAATTGACCCGGGCACCATCGGGCTGACCGGTCCATGCGTGATGAGACGGGATGTCATCCGCTGCCATGACGAGAAAGTTCCCATCGTGGTCAGACCGTGGCATTCCACTCTCTTTTTGGCATGCAGGACATCCCGCGGTCCAATTGTCGCCGCCTTGGGTGGCACACTGCCCACGTTGCCTGAGCAGCCAAAGACGCCGTGCAGCGAATTCTGGGCAATCGTCAGCGGATGCAATGTCACGATCTTAGCCGGCTGCTGCAGATATTCTTCGATCGATGCAACCTGGGTGTATTCCGGGCAGGGGTCGATAAAGGCGATATGGCCGGCCCAGCCTGGTCCTGATGCGAAGTAGTCGATGCCGCCACCGGTTTTTTCATCGATCAGGTCGGAAAAGTGCGCGATATTCTCCGTCGTCGGACAGAGGACATTTTCCGGCAGCGGCCGCAGCTCCGGATCGATCTTGTTGATAAAATACTTCATAAAAGAATAGATGAAACCGGACCGGTAAGTCACGGGCGCGACATTGCCGTCTTCGTCAGCCCATTCATCCATGGTGACGAAAACGCAGTTTCTGCAGCTGACGCGATTGCGGTTGATCAGCTCGGCCAGCGCCATGTGCGAGCGCGGGTTCGGGTTGCCGAAAATTGTTGAGAACCGCTTGTTTTCTTCGTAAGACTGCCGAATGCCCAGAAATTTTTCTGCCAGAACGACCGATCCGGCATCGTACATAATCCGGATATTGACATCAGGATTGTCATGGTGTGCAATTTCATCCGGTGTCATCTTCGCAAGCCGTTCCAGAAGCACCTGATCTTTTACAGGACAAAATTCGGCTGACTGAAAAGTAAATGGTTGGCTCATGAACGTCACACTCCTTATTAAACTGCTGCCGGCTATTGCGCTTTCTACTGTTTCGTTAAGCAAAAACATTAAGTCAATGACTGCTTTCATCATAGGTCAACGACCAAAACAGATCAAGTAAAGACGGCCTGTGAAAGCAGAAGACTTTTCAAATCGAAAGTCGGGCGATTAAACTCCTGTTTCATCTTTTGGCGCTGAAGCCCTCCAGGACAGGCACTTTCCGGCAACAGACGGTATCTGGCCCGACATTGCAGCAGATTATCATTTAGAGCGGATATGCTATACTCGTTTTATGGTTGGACCTTTTTTGCCGGCCTGCTGCAATGGTTTTCATAAAGGCAAGACTTGGACTACACAATTTGTCTGAAGCAAGCCGGCCAGCCATTTACGGATAATCAAGCAATCCGGATAATAAATCTGATTCGAGGTGACACGAATGAACAAACAATGGCCCCTGGGGGACAAAGAACTGAGTATTGGCATGATGGGTATGACGGAAGGCAATGGCCATCCCTATTCATGGAGTGCGATGTACAACGATTACAATCGGACGCACATGGATAACTGCCCGTTTGCCGGCATTCCGGCCTATCTCAACAAGCAGCCCAAAGACACCATCGGCATACCGGGCGCCCACATCACCCATGTGTACTGCGACCAGCGCAGCGATGCGGAGGATGTTGCACGCTGTTCGCTGATCCCGCATGTGGTGGACCGCCCTGAAGATATGATCGGCCAGGTTGACGCCGTGATCTGCGCCACCGATATCGGCTTCGAGCATGTCCGTCGTTGTCGGCCGTTTATGGAAGCGGGTATTCCGATGTTCATCGACAAACCGATGGTCGACAATGAGGCTGACCTGCGCACCTTTGTCGCCTGGCGCGACGCCGGCAAGCATTTCATCTCTTCGTCTTCGATGCGCTATGTCAAGTCGATGGAACCATTCTACAAAAACCATTATGAGATCGGCAAACTGATGTATATTTGCCAGCCCATGTGCAAGAAATGGGAAACTTATGGCATCCATGCGCTCGAAGGTATGTTCCCGCTGCTGGGTGAGGGTTTTGTCTCCGTCCAGAACACCGGCACCTATGAGCGCAATATGGTCCATATCACCCATGCATCCGGCTGCGATGTGCATATACCCCTGTCGGCCGGCATGTACGGCGCTTTCGGCAACCGTCTCCTGATCGGTTCGATTGACAGCAAGGTTGTGTCAGACAGCGATTCCTACTATGCATTCAAAAAGCAGATGGACAAGTTCGTCCACTTTCTGCGCACCGGCGAGGAACCTTTTCCCTTTACCGAAACGATCGAGCTGATGAAACTGGTCATCGGTGGCATCAGGAGCCGCGAAGAGGGCGGCCGCAAGGTTCTGCTGGCGGAGATCAAAGAACGCTGAGGGACCAGGGAGCTCATCAGTCACAAAAGGAGAAGAAGATGTACTCAATGCAACAATTCTCTCTTGAAGGAAAAACTGCACTGGTCAATGGCGCCGGTGCGGCAGTCGGCTACGAGATCGTTTCAGGCTTGTGTGCTGCAGGCGCCCGCGTCTACTTGAGCGATGCGGACGACGCTGTCCTGGCCGGTATAACCGATCGCTTAGAGGCGGAAGGCCTGAAGCCGGCCGGTTGTTTCCATTATGAGCCGGGCACAGAAGCGGCCGCGCTGGCTTTACGCGACTGGATCAGCCTGCTATGTGGTGCGCCGGACATTCTGGTCGACAACGCGACACAGCCTCTGCGCAAAGGCTGGGATTTGTCTTTTGACGAGATTGATGCCGACCTGATGCGGACGCAGCTCGGTCTGATGCTGACGACGCGGTACATCGGCGGCCTCATGGCAGAGCGAGGGTGTGGCTCGGTCGTTTTTATCACAGACTATACGGCACTGGTCGGCTGCGATGCCAACCTCTACACAGAAGCATCTGCGCAATTTGATGCGGATTTCTCCCTGACTTACGGTTTTGTTAAAGGTTCGCTGGTCAACTATACCCGCCAGGTTGCCGGCTATCTCGGCGAGCACCAGGTGCGCTGCAACTGCATCGCATTTGCGCCTGCACAAGACAGTGTCCCACAGGAATTTGCCGATGCTTTCACGCGACACGCGCACTTGAAACGCCTGGCTACGGCCGCTGACATCCAGGGGGCTATCGTATTTCTGGCATCTGATGCTTCAGCTTATGTCACGGGCGTCACATTACCGGTCGACGGCGGCTATACGGCCAAATAGGAGGATCTGCAGCCATGAACACACTTGATCTTTTTTCGCTCAAAGGCAAGACAGCTTTGATTACCGGCGGCCGGGTGATGTATGGCAAAGGCTGCTCCATCGCCCAGGTCGATGCCGGCGCGCGCCTGTTTCTGGCCAGCCATTCAGTTGAAGCTGCTCAGGAAATGGCGGATGAACTGCGTGCACGCGGCGGGCAGGTGACAGTTGTCCCGTTTCACCAGGAAGACCCCGAATCAATCCGACAACTGGTCGAAACCGTCATCGAGCAGGCAGGACGGATCGACATCTTCGTCAATGCCAGCCGTGTCATACCCAAAGGCGGCGTCGGCTGGTTCCAGACCGCTGAAGCCCTTGAGTACTCAGTGCGCGTTAATTCAGCCGGCTTACTTTATCTGAACAAGCTGGTCGGCGAACAGATGATCCGCCAGAAAAGCGGCTCGATCATCAACATTGGTTCGATGATGGGCATGGTCGGCGTCGAGAAACACAATTATGACGGCGAACCGGCCATGGCAGCCGGCGCCCACGGCCACGATTACACGCTGAACAAGTCTGGCGTACTGGCCTGGACGCGGCATGCGGCCAGTTACTACGGCCGGTTCGGCATCCGGGTCAATTCTCTCTGTCCGGGCGGTCTCAAGTCGGAACGGACTCCGGAACGGTTCAGTGAAAATTACGCCCGCCACACCCAATTGGGCCGGCTGGCCAATGATGACGACATCAAGGGGCCTTTACTGTTTCTGGCTTCGGATGCGTCAGCCTACCTGACAGGTCTGTCCATTCCGGTTGACGGCGGTTACACCTGTATCTAGGAGCTGCCCCTTACCAACTGGTCCAGCCGCCATCGAGCAGCAGGTTGTGGCCGGTGATATATTTTGCCGCGTCTGAGGCGAGGAACACCACAGGGCCTTTGATGTCGTCGTCGTCTGCGAAACGGCCGAGTGGCGTCAGCTTTTTATAGTTGCGCACGAATTCATTGCCGTCGTCTTCCGCATTGTCTCCGATATAGCCGCCGGGACTGATACAGTTTACCCGGATCCCGTCGGAGCCATATCGGTTGGCCATCCACTTGGTCAGGCCGACCATACCCCATTTTTCGTACGTGTAATAGGCTGGACTCGTCATGCCGGTGTCGCCATAAACCGGAAAATGAGGCCCGACGGCACCCTGGATAGATGCGATGTTGATGATGTTGCCGGACTGCTGCCGACGCATCACCAGCACAGCTTCACGGCAAATGACGGCCAGACCGGTCGAATTGACTGCCTGTTGTTTCTGCCATTCGTCAACGGTCAATTGATCCAGATCCTGCGGTGCCGTGCGCAGGACCGCATTATTGACAAGAATATCCAGCCGGCCAAAACGGGCGATGACTTCGCTGATCAGCAGGCAAATCGAATGTTCGTCTGCCAGGTCGAGTGGCAGGGCTGTAGCCAGAAGGCCGCGCGCATTGAGTTTGGTTGCCACAGCCCGGCATTTCGCCTCGTTTCTGGCGGCAATCACCACCTGGGCGCCGGCTTCAGCCAGCGCTTCAGAAATAGAATGGCCATAAAGACCGTAGCCGCCCGTTACAACTGCTATTTTTCCACTCAGATTAAACAGATCCTGTACCTGACGCATCCTTCATTTTCCCTTTCTGCAGGCAAGCAGGACTTTTGCATCGGCCGGCTTGTCTTTTTGAGTATCGATTCGGATCAGTAGCCGATTCGCTCGAGAACCTCGATTGGTTCGGCGATGGTTTCGCTGACATAAACCGTTGTCGGCAGCAGTTGCAGGATAGATGATGGAACCTGCGGTGTGACCGGTCCATAGAGGACAAGCCGCGAGATCAGGCGCTGCCAGGAGGAGAAGGTGCCCATGGTGGTCAGCGCGTGCATCTCCATACGGTTTTTGCTGCGCACGACGTCAGCCGGACCGA
>JAWSUP010000055.1:0-10919 GCA_033549405.1 Bacillota bacterium
CGGCACATCGCCAGGCGCTATCATGTCATCGGACAGCACATGACGTTTGTCGAGCGGGTTTCACTGCAGCTGTTCGATGAGACAGTAAAACTGCATCGCCTGCAGACGCGGGAACGCCTGCTGCTGCAGGCTGCTGTCATTTTGCATGATGCTGGAAAATACATCAACATGTCCCGTCATCATGTCCATTCGAGAAACTTGATTCTCGCCAGCGAGATCATCGGCTTGAGCCTGCGCGAAACGGCCATGGTCGCCTGGACCGCCGGATTTCATATCGGGTCATTTTCTATGGATGAACCCGGCTTTGCCGAGTTGCCGCTCAAGGATCGTCTGATCGTGGCCAAGCTGACCGCTTTGCTGCGGATCGCCAATGCTCTGGACAGCGGACATCAACAGAAGATCAATGACCTGGACATTTTACTGGATGGCGAACGCCTGGTTTTACAGATCAGGACTAAGGCGGATATTCTCCTGGAAATCTGGGCCCTGGAAAAGCATGGCTCCTTATTCTATGAACTTTTCGGGATTAAGCCGGTCATCAAACTCAGGAGTGCAAAGACATGAAACGGACAGGTAAGAAATCAAGCCGGACGAAGCCTGAGCCGGTGGCAGATGTGACTAGCCTCAGCCCCTACATCAATCGTGAGCTGAGCTGGCTTGAGTTCAACGACCGCGTACTGGAAGAAGCCAGAGACAAAGCAAATCCGTTGATGGAACGGCTCAATTTTCTGGCCATCACCTGCTCGAACCTGGATGAGTTTTTCATGATCCGTGTCGCCTCGCTCAAAGACCTGGTCAATGCCGGATATGACCGGCCCGATCCGGCGGGCTTAAACCCGGTCCAACAACTGGCGGCTATTTCAGAACGGACCCATCGCATGGTTGCCCGGCAATATTCAACCTGCAATCGTGCTTTGCTGCCGGCTCTTGTGCGCGAACAGATCCGCATCATCAAACCGGAAGAGCTCAACGACGAGCAGATGCAATTCGTCCACCGTTATTTCCATTCAACGGTTTACCCCATCTTGACGCCGATGGCTGTCGATGCGGCCCGACCGTTCCCGCTGATCAGCAACCGTTCGCTCAATCTGTGTGTCACGGTCGATCGCGACCTCAGGCAAAAACCGGAAAAGCCAGATTTCGCCATCATCCAGGTGCCGTCCGTGATACCGCGTTTGTTGGATTTGCCGTCTGCCTCCGGCCGTCGCTATATGCTGCTCGAGGATGTCATCCGGCTGCATCTGGACGAACTGTTCAGCGGGGTACACATCGGTAAAGCCTGGTGCTTCCGCATCATGCGCAACGCAGATTTGGACATCGATGAAGAGGATGCGGCCGACCTGCTGACTGAGATCGAAAAACAGCTGAAGATGCGCCAGTGGGGCCAGGTGATTCGACTTGAAGTTGAAGACGAGATGGAAGATGAGCAGTTGATGCGGCTGGTTGACCTTCTCAGCATTGAGCAGCAAGACATGTACTCGATCGACGGACCGCTGGACCTGACCTTTTTCAACCAGATTTTTAACACTGTTAAGCAGCCGGATCTCTTTTACCCGCCGCACGAGCCTCAACCTGTCCGGCTTAATGACGAAACCGATATTTTCGCCGCCATCCGCAAAAAGGACCTGTTCCTGCATCATCCATATGACCGGTTTGATCCGGTCATCGAGCTGGTCAGGCGGGCGGCCAACGACCCGGACGTACTGGCCATCAAACAGACGCTGTATCGCGTCAGCGGTCAGTCTCCTGTTGTCCGCTGTCTGGCGGAAGCGGCCGAACGCGGCAAGCAGGTCATGGTTCTGGTTGAACTGAAGGCGCGTTTTGACGAGGAAAACAACATCCATTGGGCCCGCCAGCTTGAGCAGGCCGGCTGCCATGTTATCTACGGACTGGTCGGGCTGAAAACCCACAGCAAGATAACCCTGGTGGTCAGAAGGGATGAAGACGGCATCCGGCGCTATGTCCATCTCGGAACCGGCAACTACAACGACATAACAGCACGCTTCTATACGGACATGGGCGTGATGACCTGTTCAGAGAGCATGGGAAAAGACGCCTCGGCATTTTTCAACATGCTGTCGGGTTATTCGGCGCCTCGCATCTGGCACCAGCTGACTGTGGCGCCTTATTGGCTGCGGCATGAACTGGAAAGAAGAATAGACCAGGAGATCAGTGCGGCCGGTCGAGGTGACCCTGCCAGGATTATCATCAAAGCCAATTCGCTTGTCGATCCGCTGATGATCAGCCGCCTTTATCAGGCTTCCAGCGCCGGAGTCCGCATTGACCTGATCATCCGGGGAATCTGCTGCCTCCGGCCGGGTGTTCCCGGTTTATCCGAAAATATCAGTGTGCGCAGCATTATCGGCCGTTTCCTTGAACACAGCCGCATCTTCTATTTTTACCACGATGGTGGCGAGGATCTGTTTTTATCGAGTGCTGACTGGATGCCGCGCAACCTGGACAGGCGGGTTGAGCTGATGTTTCCGATCGAGGATGAGGATGTGCACCGGCGGATCATGCAGGTGCTGAACATCCAACTGGAAGATACGGAAAGGGCGCGACTGATGCTGCCGGATGGCCGGACAGTGCGGGTTGACCGCCGAGGCAAGCCACATCTGGACTGCCAGCGTTTCCTGTGTGAGCAGGCACTGGCCGATGCACATGAGGCAGCTGAAAAAAACGTGGAATATCGTTTCGAGCCCGCTGACCGGGAGGAAGGATAAGGCATCAGGAGAATGAATGGTCGGCTGGACTATCAGTTGCTTTGGGATGTCCCTGTTGTTTGTCCGGGGCTCGATGTGTCAGAAACGACAGTCGTCATATCACTGAAATACTCTTCCGGGATAACAAAACGAACCAGTATATAACTGATGATTCCGAGCACGATAAACATGCCGATGATGATAAGGGCAGACCAGAAACAGCCCAGGGTCGTGCCCTTGAACATGGCCTTGCGTCTTTCTTTTTTCTGCTCCCGGGTCAGCGGCACACGATTGTTGGGATTAGCTGAATAGAGGAACGCACCGCATTTTTTGCAGACGCTCTTGCCTTTCGGATTATCTGTACCGCAGCGGTTACACTTCATGGAGAACCTCCAGATGGTGACGATTTCTTTTCTATTATATACACCATCCGGCCAAAATGCACAAGTCAGGGCATATCCTGGTCATGCCCAGTGCGAGGACAGCAACCGCCTGAAATTGACAGGATATCCTGAAGGGTGGTACATTGTCAGGACAGATGACAGATAGAAAAGAGATCAGGAACTGGGCTCATCATGGGAGGAACCGCATGGATTTTCGCAAGCATATAGCCGATTGGCTGTCACAAGAAACCGGCCTGGCAAATGAACAGATCGATGCCTGGATCGAGATACCGCCCCAACCGGAACTGGGTGATTTTGCTTTTCCCTGCTTCCGCCTGGCGAAGCACCTGCGACGCCCTCCGGCCCAGATTGCCCGTGAAATGGCAGAAAAAGCCGCCACATCAGTTGCGTTGATGGAATCTGTGCGTGCCGTTCAGGGATACCTGAACTTCTTCGTCGACCGGGCAAGCTACATAGCGACGACTGTCCGTGCCGTCCTGACCGCTGGTGACGATCTGGGTGCACAGACAACTGGCAATGGTAAAACGGTTGTCGTTGAATACTCTTCACCCAATATCGCAAAGCCCTTCCATGTAGGCCACGCATTTACGACGATACTGGGGCACGCTTTGTACCGGTTGTATGAGCGCATCGGCTACCGCACCGTCCGCGTCAATCACCTGGGCGATTATGGCACACAATTCGGCAAACTGATCGTCGCTTACCGGCTTTGGGGCAATGAAACGGCCGTTGAAGCCGATCCTATCAAAGAGTTGCTGCGCATCTATGTGCGCTTCCATGAAGAAGCGGAAAAGAACCCCGAACTGGAAAATCAAGCGCGCGAGGCGTTTCGTCACCTTGAGGCCGGTTCAGCTGAGGAAAAAGCGCTCTGGCAGAAATTCCGCGATCTGAGCCTTCTGTCTTTTGCCGCCGTCTATGAACGGCTGGGTGTGGAATTCGACAGTTATCTTGGAGAAAGCTTTTATTCAGATCGGATTCCGCAAGTGATCAGTCTGCTGCGCCAGAAAAACCTGTTGATCGAAAGCGAAGGCGCCCAGGTTGTCATGCTTGATGAATACGGACTGCCACCTTGTATTATCCTGAAGTCAGATGGCACCACCATCTATGCTTCGCGTGATATAGCCGCTGTCCTGTACCGCTGGGAGCAGTATCACTTCGACAAAAATATCTATGTTGTCGGCACCCCCCAGTCACTGCATTTTCGTCAGGTGTTCGCTGTTCTGGAAAAGGCCGGCGTAACGGCGGCGAAGCATTGCGTCCACGTCGGGTTTGGGCTGGTCAAGTTTTCGGACCGTAAGTTGTCGACCCGCAGCGGCGACATTATCTTCTTGTCGGAACTCCTGCAGGAAAGTGTCGACAAGACGCGTGAGATCATCCGCGAAAATGCCCGTTTGCGAAATACAGATATGAGTGCTGTTGAAATTGACCAGGTTGCCGAGAAAATCGGCCTCGGAGCTGTCGTTTATACGTTCCTGAAGAATGGCAGGGAAAGGGACATCGTTTTCTCATGGGAGGAAATGCTCGATTTCGATGGGGACTCGGCACCCTACGTGCAATATACGTATGCGCGGGCGCGCAGCATCCTGCGCCGTGCCGAAGGTGATGGGATCAAAGCAGAATCCTGTTCCGAAGATATCCTGAAGCGGCTCGGTTCAGATGATGAGTTCGCTCTGGCCAAGCTATTGGACGGATTTTCACAAGCCGTGACCCGGGCAGCTAACCTCTATGAGCCGTATATCCTTGTCCGCCAGGTTACAGCTCTGGCCCGGGCTTTTAACAAATATTACAACCACGAGCCGATTCTGAAAACGGAAGACCAGAACCTGCGCCAGGCCAGGCTGGCGTTATTGCAGGCTGTCTGCCTGGCCATCAAGACCGGCCTTGACCTGGTCGGTATTTCGGTCGTTGAACGGATGTGATCATATGCCAGATCAAGAAGAACACCTGATCCCGTTCAAGCAGCTGCCTTACCAACGCCCGGATTTGACCCAGGTGGAAAACCAATTGCGCCGAGCCAGGCTACACCTGCGCCTGGCTATGAATCCGGAAAGTGCTTTGTCAGCATTCGATGACATGCAACAGGTGCAAAAAAAATACCGGATGGCGTCTGCCCTGGCGCGTATTCGGGCCGAATGTCCGGCGGATGCCGCGGAATATGCGGCAGAGATCGATTTTTTTAAACAGGCAGATCCGCAGTTTGATCATCAGTTACAACAGTTTTATACAGCCTTGCTCAGCAACCGGCACCGGCCAGCGATCGAAAACAAACACGGCAGGCAATTATTCCGTAAAGCCGACAATTTCAGATCATTATTCCAGCCAGATGTCATGCAGGATCTGTTGCAGGAAAAAGAGATAGTTGATCAGTACGGTCAATTATTGGACCTGAAGCCGGACCAGTCCTTGCAGGACCCCGACCGGCTGTTGCGGCGTCAGGCGCATCTGGCTCAGGATGCGCACTTGAGCGGGCTGTCTGGGCAGCTCGATGACCAGTTTGCCCAGTTGATTCTATGTCGCAAACAGATCGCCGCCAGGCTGGGGTTTGCCAGCTTTAGCGATCTTGCTTATCGTCGGCTCGAGCGGTTCGATTATGGCCGAGAGCATCTGGAAACCGTCCGGTCGACAGTGTTGCGTTATATTGTTCCTCTAACACGTGAAGTCAGGCATCTGCAGCGTCGTCGCCTGAAAGTTGAACATCTCGCATGGTACGACCTGCCTTGCCTGCTGCCAGAAGGAAAACCGCAGCTGCAAGTGGATGACGGAGCTCTGATCCGTCTGATCGATGATATTCTGACGAAATTGAGCGGTCAATCACCATCTGTGGTGCGGCAGATGCAAGATGGCGGTTACCTGATATTCGAGACAGAAAAATCAGCCCGAAACGGTTATGCGTTCACCGTATTGCCGCAAGCACTACCGCATCTGGTCGTGCCCCTGGATAGGTCCGGCCGCGATGCTGCCATGCTGCTGCAGGCTGCAGGAGTTGCATACGCTCTGGAATGTAATGTGACACAGGCAATACTGGAATATCTCCCTGCGCCTGAAATTCAGCTGTTTACGGGCTATGCCATGGTTTATCTGGCCATGCCTTTCCTGGAGCCTGCTTTCGGAACAGGCCATGATGACTATGTGCTGCTCAGGCTGACTGAGGCTCTGTTGGCGATGCCCTATGACTGTATGGTCGATGACTTTGAGCACCGGATCTATGACAAGGGAGATTTGAGCACAGATCAGCTTAATAAGATTTGGCAGGAACTGGAACGGCTTTACATACCCGACCTCGATTATGAACAGGCGCCTTATTTCACATCGGGCAGAGGCTGGCAAACAGAGCCGCACCTCTGGCATGCGCCGCACAGCAGGATCAACAGAGTTCTGTCCCAGTTGACAGCCCTGGACTTGTGGCGCGTGTCCAGAAACAATCCGGCAGCAGCCTGGCGGCGGTATGACAAGCTGTGCACATTAGGTGGCAGTGATGCGATGCCAGGTCTGCTGCAGCAAGCCGGACTGGCTTCGCCTTTTGACCCGGACACCATCAAGAAAGCAGCCTATGCGGTCTGTGACAACCTGGCTCTTTGATCGGCCGGAAAACTGGCTTTAAGGGTTGTTAATAAACATGAAAGGACCGCCGCCATGACGCTTTTGCCTGATCCGTTTGTCAATGAAATGAAAGAGCTCTTTTGCCGCTTCGGCATGGAACAGCAGTGGCCGTCTTTTCTGCAGTCATTTCGAGAATCAGCCCGACATGGACTCAGAGCCAATACACTGAAAATCCGACCGGATGCCTTGCGCAAGCTCCTTGCCGGACAGCCCGGTATGTCGGAAAACTTATTTTGCCCCGTTCTCTGGACAGATGACGGCTTCTACTGCCCCCCGGATTTTCAACCCGGCAAACTGGCTGCCCATCTGGCTGGTCTCTACTACATCCAGGAACCCAGCGCCATGCTGCCAGCCCTGGTCTTATCGGCCAGGCCGGGGGAGCGCATTCTGGACCTGTGCGCTGCGCCTGGCGGCAAAGCGGCCCGAATCGCCGCAGATTTGCGGGGTCAAGGACTGTTATGGGCCAATGAGATCTCAGCAACCCGGGTAAGAGCCCTGCAACGCAATATTGAGTTGACCGGCTGCACCAATGCCATCATCACCAGGGAGACCCCGCAACGTCTGGCCGGGCAGCTTCCTGGCTGGTTTGATGCTGTTCTGGCAGATGTCCCCTGTTCAGGATCCGGCATGTTTCGCCGAGATCCTGCAGCCGTTAAGAGCTGGCAGGCATACGGAAGCGACAGCTGCACACTGTTGCAGCGCGACATTCTGGAATCTGCCTGGCAGATGATCAGGCCAGGCGGGCGTCTCGTGTATTCAACCTGCACGTTCTCATTGGCAGAAAATGAAGCGATGATCGCCTGGTTCTGCGCGCGTCACGAGCAATGCCGGATCGTTCCCATACAAAAACTGCCAGGAGTCGATGATGGACTGGCCCTTAGTGCCGAACTGATCCATACGGCCAGAATCTGGCCGCATCGGGCAGAAGGCGAGGGCCATTTTTGCGCATTACTGGAAAAGACAGATGGAAATGCAGTCCGGCAGCCGGGTTATGCGGCAGAGCAGGGAAGCAAAGAGGCCTGGGCTGCATTTCATGATTTTTGCCGTCAGACACTGAGTCCGGAGGGACAGAATTCTGTCAATCTGCTTCTCGAAAACGGATCACGGCGTATCGAAAACGGGCACCTGCACATCCTGCCTGACTGCCCGGCCGCCCTGGCGCAGCTCAGTAAAGTTAAAACCGGCCTTTATCTGGGCAAGATCCATCAAAAAGGGAAACAAGCAAGGTTTGAGCCGTCCATCGCATTTCTGCTCAGTCTAAAAGGTTCGGACTTGAACTATGTTGCAACCGGTTCTGGCAGCAGCGATATAATCAGACGATGTTTGCGCGGCGAGACATTATCACTGCCGCAGGATCTGGCCGATGCCGTTTGGCCGATCGGCGTGACGGTTGCTGTCGCCCTTCGGGAGCAAGAGGGCTGCTGGCCGCTCAGCTGGGCGCGCCTCATGGCGCCGTCCACCCTGAAAAACAACTATCCAAGCGGCTGGATCCGCCTGTTATGATCTGAGGCTGTGTAGTCTGTCGACAAGGAGAGATAGCATGAACATTATTGTGGCATCCGATAACCAGGACAAGATCCGCGAGTTCAGACAGATACTGCCTGATCCACCCTGGCAGATCCATTCGATGCGGGACGCCGGATTCCGGGGATCAATCGTAGAAGATGGATCAGATTATGCCGAAAATGCCCTGATCAAAGCGAGATCTGTGCATCAGCAAACAGGCGGCCTGGTTTTGGCCGATGACTCCGGCCTGTCCATTGATGTGCTTGATGGAGCTCCCGGACTGCATTCGGCGCGTTTCGCCGGCGCAGATGCTGACTATCCGACCAAGATCAATCGTCTTTATGAATGGCTCAGGCCCTATCCGCCCGGCCAATGGACAGCTCGCTTTGCCTGCGTTATCGCCGCTGTGTTTCCGGATGGGACAGAAACGACTGTTAGAGGCGAAGTCCAGGGGCTGATCGCGCCGCAGCCACAGGGACAGGGCGGGTTTGGCTACGATCCCATCTTCTGGCTGCCACAGCAGGCATGTACGATGGCCCAGCTTGATGATCTGGCAAAGCATCGCATCAGCCACCGCGGCAAGGCGCTTCGGGCGATGGCCAGAGTTCTGCTTGACCGGTTTTAGCCGGCGTGTTATAGTATCCATCACGGACGAATGTTTATTAATGACGGACTGCCGCATGATTGAATTTTTATTGCGCTGAACGCATAATGCATGGCGCATGTCACATGGCGCATAACACGAGAGGTGAAGCAGATGGAAAGT
This sequence comes from Bacillota bacterium, assembly GCA_033549405.1. Classification (GTDB taxonomy): domain Bacteria; phylum Bacillota; class Clostridia; order Saccharofermentanales; family UBA5734; genus JAAYBY01. Next base: position 8,979 of record JAWSUP010000055.1, read on the forward strand.
GAATATTATCTTGTCAAATCGGATATGTTGCCCGAGGTTTTTGTCAAGGTGATGGCCGTCAAGCGACTCCTGAGTTCAGGGAAGGCCGATTCCGTCAATGAAGCTGTTCAGAGGATCGGTCTGAGCCGCAGTGCTTATTACAAGTACAAAGATGCCGTACTTCCGTTCTATGAAACCTCGCGCGGCCGCCTGGTGACCTTGATCTTTGCAGTCGAAAATTTCCCGGGCATCCTGTCCGGTATCATCAACTGCATGGCAAAAGGGAAAGCCAATGTACTGACCATCAACCAGAATATTCCGATCAACGGACTGGCTGATGTTTCGATATCGATTGAGACTGAACGCATGGTCATCGGGCTTGAGGCGATGCTCGACGAGATCGGGAGAATACCGGGAGTCCGATCGTACCGGATACTGGCCAGGGATTGACAGAACAGCGAATATGACTGCAGAACCAGGAGGAGTCCATCAATGATCAATATAGCCATTTTGGGATACGGCGTAGTCGGGTCAGGTGTCGCGAAGGTGTGCGACATGAACCGGGATACGATCCGCGAGCGGGCCGGCATGGAAATCAGTATCAAGAAAATTCTCGATGTGCGGGAATTTGCCGATGATCCTTACGCAGACCGGATCACCCATGATCCGGAAGATATTTTCAGCGACCCGGACATATCCATCGTTGTGGAGACCATCGGAGGTACCGGGACCGCGTTCGATCTGTCGAGACAGGCCTTGATGGCAGGAAAACATGTCGTGACGTCCAATAAAGAACTGGTTGCGGTGCATGGCCCTGAACTGATGGAACTGGCCAGGCAGCGCAGTATCAGCTACATGTTCGAAGCCAGTGTCGGGGGCGGCATCCCGATCGTCCGCCCGCTGCACAAGTGTTTGTCTGCCAACATCATTACAACGGTTGCCGGCATCCTCAACGGGACTACCAATTATATCCTGACGCGGATGGATCAATCAGGAATCCGCTTCGAACAAGCATTGGCCGAAGCCCAGGAACACGGCTATGCCGAGCAAAATCCGACTGCAGACCTGGATGGGCTGGATGCTTGCCGCAAACTGGCCATCCTCGGCAGCATTACGCTCGGTGAATTCATTGACAGCCGCCAGATTTATACGGAGGGCATTACGACGATTACCCCGACCGACCTGCTTTATGCCCAGCAAATGCAGATGAAACTGAAACTGATCGGCCGCTTCCAGCTGCTGCCGGACAAGCAGGCCGATATGATCGTTGCACCGATGTTTATTCCCCGCAGCCATCCGATTGCGGCTGCCGACGATGTCAACAATGCGATTATGGTTGAAGGCAATGCCTTGGGTGAAGCGCTCTTCTATGGTCGGGGAGCCGGTATGTTGCCAACAGCAAGTGCTGTGGTTGCTGATGTGATTGAGTGTGCCATGCACATCGGCCGGCTGCCGCACCTGACAACCTGGAAAATCAGCAATCGCCAGATCATCAGGCCGCATGGCGACTGCCCGGTAAAAGCTCTGGTTCGTTTGCGCGACACGATGTCAATCAATCTGATCCGCGATGAATTTTCAGCCTTTGGGGCAAGACCTGTCAAAGCTCAGGCAGCCGACGAACAGGCATGGGTTGTCGGGACTGACCGGATCATGACCGAGGATCAGTTGTCAGAGTGTCTGAAGCCTTTCGCAGCTGCACTGATTGCCCGGTTCCGCTTGTTTTGATGATTGTGCAGCAACTGCTGTAAACATGATACAATAGTTTTAGGGCCTGTTAATAATAAATAACTGCCGTGCACACGCATTTGCGAATCGATTAGCTTAACGGTCAATTGTATGCAGATAGAAAGAAGGCGGACCTGTTGTTATTGAGAAAGCCACAAAATGTACCGAAACAGGATTGTCTTCTTGACAGTTGTTTTGCGGCTTTGTTTGAACAGGCGCCATGGGCAGGAGTTGTAC
>JAWSUP010000055.1:10929-15161 GCA_033549405.1 Bacillota bacterium
CAGAAAGCCATGCAGCTTTTAATACCTGCAGATGCGGTGCCTGTGCCTCAGGCAGGTGATACGTCAAAAATCATTACGACACTGTTTCATGACTGGGTCATATCTGAGGAGAAGGATGCTATCCTGGCCTGGCAGGAACGGATCTTGCGCGAGGGCAAAGCACAGAATATCGAAACAAAACTCAAGTGTGACACAAAGCTGGTCCGCCTGATCGGTATGCCCATTGTCGGTTATGATGACCTGGTGCAGGTAATGGTTCAGGATTTGTCTGGAGCGCAGCAAAATGGCCAGCCCCTGATCCAGATGGCCTACTATGATCAACTGACCGGGTTGCCGAACCGCTATCTCCTGTCAGACCGCCTGCACTGGGCGATCAGCGATGCCAGCCGTCATAAGGAGCATATGGCCGTCTTGGCCATCGACTTTGACCACTTCAAGCGGATCAATGATATGTTCGGGCATCAGGCAGGCGACCACCTGATTCAGGAAATCAGCCGACGGATGACGACCTGTTTGAGGGACTCCGATACGCTGGCCCGGATCGGCGGTGATGAATTCACAGTCTTCATGCAGCACGTTGCGGACAGCCAGGATGCCGTCCTGGTAGCCGAGCGATTATTGACCGCTATAAGCAAACCGATCGACATTATGGAAGTGCCGCAGACAATCAGCGCCAGCATCGGCATCTGCCTCTATCCACAGGATGGCAGTGAAGCCCAGGAACTGCTGGAAAAGTCCGATATTGCCCTTTACCGGGCGAAAAACAGTGGCAGGAACCAGTATGCGTTTTTTAATGAAGCCATGAAGAAAGCAGCTGATCGTCAGGTCGATTTTGAAAGGCGCTTGCGTCAGGCCGATACCAACGAGGAGCTGACACTGCATTATCAGCCGATTATAGCCACAGCCAGCCGTAAGGTGATCGCGCTGGAAGCGCTGATACGCTGGAATTCGCAGAAAGATGGCTGCTTGCCGGCAGCATCATTCCTGCCGGTTGCCGAAATGATCGGTATCGATCGGCAGTTGGCCGACTGGGCTTTATATAATGCCTTATTTCAGATGAAAAAATGGCTCGACAGTGGTTTGATTGATGATTCAGATCCCTGCCGGCTGACGGTCAATCTCAGTGGCAAACAAATGACTTCACCGGATATGGTTGATCAGATCGACCGCCTTTTGATCCGAAGCGGTCTGCCTGCTGAACGTCTTATCCTTGAAATACGCGAATCGACCCTGTATAATCAGGCTCCGCAAATCCGGAAAAACCTGGACCGGATGTCCAATAGCTCTATCCGGCTGTGTCTGGATGATTTCAACCAGGGCTTTCGCACCATGAACCAGATCGGCCAGATTCCTGTCACATCCATCAAAATTGATCAGAACATGACTGCTTCTTTTCTCAGCACATACCACGGCGAAATGTTGCTGTCCACCATGATTAGCCTTGCACATCTGTTGAACTTGGAGATTATTGCTGCAGGCGTTGAAACGAAAGATGCTGAAGAAAACCTGACTCGTTTAGGTTGTGATGCACTGCAAGGTTACTGGATCAGCAGGCCACTGCCTGCTGTGCAGACTGAAATGCTCCTGGGGCTGTGCAAGCCTTGACAAAAAAATTGAATTATCACTTTATGGTCAAAAAAAGAAGGCGCACCAGGCGCCTTCTTTATCAGGTCAAAATTGATAACAATTAAAATCTATTATCATAACCGCCTTGTTGACGTCTGGCATTCTTGCGGGCTCTGCGGCAATCGGGGCAACGAACCGGCTCATTTTCGAATCCTTTTTCCTTGTAAAAAGCCTGCTCACCTTCTGTAAAAGCAAATTCAGCTCCGCAATCCTTGCAAACGATCATCTTATCTGGCATGTGTCCATACCTCCTGTAAATTTCGGATAAGGGATGAATGACAGTGGCTTTCCATGATACAGGAGGCAAGATACCTTCTATTCAGTTAGGGCGCGGTCTGTAAACAAGCTTAATCCGTTGTACAGATCATAGCATAAATGTTATAATGATACAAGTCTGTTTTGACAATCTTTAGTGGTTTGTTACATCGTGACTAATATAAATGTAATTTATTAAGGAGCAGCACATGATATTACGTGAGTGTGCCAGAATATTGGATGCCGGAGTGGCTGTTCCGGCCCCTGACATGGATATCGATATCCAGGTAGCCTGTGGTGCGGATTTAATGAGTGATGTGATGGCTTTTGCCTGCACAAGTAACGAATTGTTGCTCACCGGACTGGTCAATCCGCAATCGATCCGAACGGCCGAGATGATGGATATCAAGGTTGTTGTGTTTGTCCGCGGCAAACAGCCTGGCGAAGCGATTCTGGATCTTGCCCGGCAAAAAAACATCTGCGTCCTGACGACGCAATATCCGATGTTCTCAGCCTGCGGCCTGTTGTATCAGAACGGCGTCAAAGGCAAAGGGGGATAAAGAGATCGAACCGGTCAAACTGACATTTGTGATCAATGGTTCAGATTTCATCCATGCCGGAGAAGCGTCCAGCAGCACCCGGAAAGTACTGGCAAAACTCGGCATCAATGCCGCCATTGTCAAACGGGCGGCGATCGCCATGTATGAAGCCGAACTGAACGCAGTCATCCATGCGGGCGGCGGAACGGCTCATGTCGCGATTTATCCGGACCGCGTCGCCATAAAAATCACCGATCATGGGCCAGGAATCCCGGATGTTGACCTGGCTATGCAGGAAGGCTGGTCAACAGCGCCTGAAACAGCCAGGGAAATGGGATTTGGCGCCGGAATGGGTTTGCCGAACATCAAGCGGCAGACCGACCAGATGACGATCGAAACGGCGCAAGGGCAAGGAACGACGGTTTCGATCGTTGTTAATTTTCAATAGTTTTTTTGTCTGTCAAATAATCCGGAGGATGTCATGCCAAAACTGCATTCCGTTAAGCTCAATAGAGACCTGTGTATGGGCTGCACCAACTGCATCAAGCGATGCCCGACTGAAGCGATCAGGGTTCGTGACGGCAAGGCTCAGATATTTGATGCCCGCTGCATTGATTGCGGCGAATGCATCAGGGCCTGCCCGCACCATGCAAAGAGTGCCAGCATGGATTCGCTTGAGCAGCTGAAGGACTATTCATTCACCATCGCCCTGGCCGCGCCGTCCCTTTATGCCCAGTTTGGTCCGCCGGCCACACGCAAGATGGTCCTGGCGGCACTGCGCACCATCGGTTTCGACGCAGTCTTCGAAGTTGCTTCCGGTGCTGAAGCGGTATCTAAAAACACGGCGCTATATCTGGAGCAGGCGCTCAAATCAGGCATCCGCCCTGTCATTTCTTCGGCTTGTCCTGTGGTCGTCCGCCTGATTCAGATGCGCTACCCCAATCTGATCGACCACCTGGTGCCTTTCGATTCTCCCATGGAAGTGACCGCCGCACACGCCCGCGCAATGGTCAGCAGGCAGAAAAGCCTGCAGACTGACAAGATCGGCGTTTTCTTCATCAGTCCCTGTCCTGCCAAGCGGACAGCCGTTAATAATCCGATCGGTCACACAAAAAGCCATGTCGATGGTGTCATCGCCATTGCGGATGCCTATCCGCTGATCCTGGCTAATCTTGATAAAATTGATCAGGGCTGTAGTGATAATCTTGAAAGTGAGATGGCCGGTTCAACCGGTGTCCGCTGGGCATATGCAGGCGGAGAGGCGATCGCATTGAAAATGGACCGCTTTCTGGCCGTTGACGGCATTCACAATGTGATTGCAATTCTTGACGAGGTTGAGAATGAAAGGCTTCAAGATGTCGATTTTATAGAGGCCAACGCCTGCATCGGCGGTTGTATCGGCGGCCCGCTGACTGTTGCCAACAGGTTCAGCGCACATGCCAGACAGCGTGCATTTGTCGCCAGTGCCGCAGCAGGCCGGGAGAAAGGTGCGACCGGAAAACCCATAACCGGCAGGCTCGAGCTCTGGGCAGAGAAACCATTGTCCAACCCGGCCATGCAGCTCGATGACGACATCGTGCTGGCTTTGAAAAAATATGAGCAGATGAAAAAGATTGCAGCCGATCTACCCGGTCTTGACTGCGGCGCATGCGGCGCACCAGATTGTGAAGCCCTGGCTGAAGATATCGTCAGGGGAGAAGCAACGGAGACAGACTGCATCTTCAAGCTTAAGGAGCGAATCCGCAGTGTTGCAGCCCAAATGGGTGAACTGGAACGTGAGATGAACCGCCATGTCTTGAAGGGAGATGTCAA